>JAZRXB010000001.1:0-6100 GCA_045600005.1 Eubacteriales bacterium
TCCTATGCCGACGAAATTTGTACAGTATGACGGGAAAGATGCAAGCAAGCGTGCCATCAAGGCGAAAGCCGTGAATTGTGCGGTATTGCCTTAATGCTTTGAGATGACAAACGTTATAATAAAATCCGTTATTATGTCGCCTTTGCCGACATAATAACATCTCTAAGGCGAGCCCTCGCACCGATATGGGGAGAGCCGACAAAACAAATTTTGTCGGCTGACAAAACTCTGTTTTGTCGGCGGCGATAAGCGCGAGTACCGATTGTAAAACGCAGTTTTACAATCGACTAATAGAATGTTTAAGGAAACGCTGAATAAGGTTGATTTCGGCGAAAAAGCGCCATATATTCCAGCATTTTTCGCCGAAATCCCGATTTGATCAGCGTATCCTTAATATATTAGGTTGCCTCTGAAAATTCAAATAATCCGTTGAAAAACAAAACGCGATATCCATAGTATCGGGGTTTGTTTTTCTTCCTCATGAATTTTTAGAGGTTGCCATTATACTGCCGGACGGCAGCAGCGCGGCTTTTCAGGGAACGTCAGAGCGGGCGCTTTGGGCGAAAAGCCGCAAAACAGACGTTTTCAGCCAAAAATCAGGCGTTATCGGCGCATCTTTTCGTCGAGCGCTGTCAGAAGCCCCGTCAGAAAGGCTTCCGGGTCGGCGCAGACCGTGGCGGCGGCTTTCAGCTCGCCGACCGCGTTCGGTACGGCGCAGCTGAGCGACGCGCCGCGGAACATCGACAGGTCGTTGCGCCCGTTGCCGAGTACGGCGGCGTCGTATTTCGCCAGAAAAAGCCGGGTCTGGAGATCGGAGAGCGCCGTCCCCTTGTCGGCAAAGCGCGGGACGTATTCGAGCCATCCGCCGCCGTGCGAGCAGACGCGCAGTCCGCCCGGCGCAGGGAACAGCTCGGCGGGCGTTTCGTTTTCGGAATAAACGGCGATCTTATAGACCGGTCCGCACAGTCCGCAGACCGAGGCGATCGGGAAAAATTCGTCCGCATGACGCTCCGTGAGGCTTCTCATCAGCCGGTCGTTTCCGCGCAGAACGGCGGAACGGTCCGCCATGGCGAAGATCAGCGTGCAGTTCCGGTAAAGGTCGCTGCGCGAAACGCGGGTCAGATCCTCCGCCGGGATCGGACGGTGGTAAAGCGTTTTTCCGTCCTTCACCATCAGCGCGCCGTCGTGACAGACAAAGGTCATGCCGTCAGCGATCGGTGAGAACAGGTGACGAAGGTCGAAATACGAGCGTCCCGACGCGGCGGCAACGGTCAGCCCCCGCTTTTTCAGCTCGCCGAGGAGCGACAGGAGCTTTTCGTCGATCTCACGCTGTCCGCGCAGGAGCAGCGTGTCGTCCACGTCAGTGACAAGCAGTTTGAGCATGGCGGATACCTCACAGTGCAGAATCAACCTCATTATACACCTTTTTTCCGGTTTTGTCAAGAAAAATCGGTCACGTCGGGCGTGGGCGGAGCGGAAAAAGTTCAAAAGAGCGGGAAATATCCGGTCAGACGAAAAGCGGTCTCCGCCCGGAGGAGGAGACCGCCTGCCTTATCTGCTTTCGCCTGACGATTCGGGAGCCGGAGACGCTGAGAGTCCGACCGCTTCGTCGACCGGGATCGAGAACGCGATGCCCTGACCGGGCGTGTTCAATCCGACCGAACGGTAGAGCGCGTGAAGCACGTCCGCCTTGATCTCGGCCGGGACGAGGATCATCACCATTTCCTTTTCTTCCTGAATCGAAATGTTGTAGAATTCCGCGTCCTTGCCCGCCGTGCCGTGCGCGCTGATGACCGTTCCGCCGCGCGCGCCGACCGATTTCGCCGCGTCCATGACCGTCTCGGCGTAGCCCGCGTTCACGATGCAGAGGATACATTCGTACTGATTTGCCATGGGATCCATCCTTTCCACAATGCGTTAGTCGCGTCCGGACAGACCGGACAGATACTGATAGACCGCGACGCCGATGACGCTGTTCATCGACACGGTGAACGCGATGCCGTTCGCGCCGCGCACGGTTTTGAATTTCTTTTCAAGCGCCGCGAGCGCGGGAGCCGCACGGTCCTCGCGGATGACGCTGACCAGAACGGTCTTCGCGTTGTCTTCGAGTCCGAGCAGCTCCAACAGCTCGGTCTTCGCCGTGCCGTGCGCGGGAAGGGTCAGCTGGAGATTGCTGTCGAAGCCGGTCAGCACATCGGTGAAAAACTCGCTTTTCGCGCGGTCGATGACCGTGAACAGCAGCTTGAGCTTGCCGAGACTGCCCGCGTTGATGCTGGAGGTAGGTTTCTTTTCCATGCTGTCCTCCTGTCAGGTGAAGTCGATGATCTGTTCGTCGTCCGCGTCGAGGATGCGGCGGAGCGTGCGGTGCGCGCTGACTCGGCGGGCGACGATCGAACGGAAGCCGAGCAGCTGGATCGTGATGAGCGGCGTCATGGCGACCATCGACACGATGCCGAAGGCGTCCGCCATGACCTTCGCTTCGCCCTGCAATACACAGCAGACGCCGACCGAGAAGGGAAGAATGAAGCTCGACGTCAGCGGTCCGCTGGCGACGCCGCCCGAGTCGAACGCGATGGCGGTGTAGATCGGCGGGACGAAGAAGGAGAGTCCGAGCGAGAGGATATAGCCCGGCACGAGGTAGTAAAGCACGTTGAAATCAAGCACGATCCGCAGCATCGAGAGCGCGATCGAAATGCCGACGCCGATCGACAGCGCGAGCATCATCGAACGCTGGGAGACGCTGCCCTGCGTGACGTCCTCGACCTGACGGTTCAGGACGTGAACGGCAGGCTCGGCGAGGACGACCACGAAGCCGATGAGCATACCGAACGCAACGATGACCGCCGGGTGGTTCTTTCCGAGCGACAGTCCGAGCGAGTAGCCGACCGGCATATACCCGACCGTGACGGCGGAGAGGAACATGACCAGTCCCACGAAGGTGTAGAGAATGCCGACCGCGATCTGCTTCAAGCGGCGGAGCGGGAGCTTCAGAACGGTGATCTGGAGGAGGATGAAGAACACGACGATCAGTCCGAGCGCCGTGGCGACCTCCTTCATGACCGACAGGATCGTCGGCAGAAGGTTTTCGCCGATATGCGAGCCAAGCGAGTAGTCGGGCAGGGAATAGGCGACCGAACCCTTCGAGAACACGCCGAGCGCGATGACCGCGAGCATCGGTCCGACCGAGCAGAGCGCGACCATACCGAAGCTGTTCTCCGCCGAGTCGCGTCCGCCGAACGCGGCGGCGATACCGACGCCGAGCGCCATGATGAACGGCACGGTGATCGGTCCGGTCGTGACGCCGCCCGAGTCAAAGCCGACCGCCAGAAAATCGGTCTTGCCGTCCTGCAAAAGCAGAGCGGACAGCGCGAACAATAATAAGTAGAAAAAGAGCAGCATCGCGGCAAGATTCTTGCGGAAGATCATCTTGAGAACGGCGAGCAGCAGGAAAAGTCCCACGCCCGCGCCGACGATGCCGATGAGCAGCACCGGCTCGATCAGGTCGGACACCTGCGCGGCGAGGACCGACAGGTCGGGCTCCGCGACGGTGATGAGCATCCCCATGCCGAAGCCGACCGTTAAGAGAAGCGTCAGATTCTTCGTCCGGGAAAGACCGGAACCGATCTGCTCGCCCATCGGCGTCATCGCAAGGTCCGCGCCGAGGTTGAATAGTCCGATCCCGACGATCAGAAAGAGCGAGGAAATTAAAAAAACGAGAAGCTCCTGACCCGTCAGGGTGCAGAGCGGGGTGAGATAGAGAACAACGACGATGACCGTGACCGGCAGCACCGACGTCATGGCTTCCCTGCATTTGCGGAGCAGGACGCGCGCCAAATGAATCACTCCTTTGCGGTTGGGGGTTAAGGGCGAAAAAACGCCCCGACAGGTTTATTATACCATATCGGGGCGCTCCGGTCAAGCGAATAGACGGGAAACGATAAAAGTTTACAGATTAACCGAAAAGATCAGAAGCGGATCTCATAGCAGCTCCACGGCGAGAGGACGAGCTTGCCGTCCGCGATCCTTTTGCCCGAAGGCGAGTAGGCGTAGGTGTCGTCGATGACGAGGATCTCCGCGTTGTCCGGGTCGACGCCGGTGAGCGAAAGCTCGACGGTGACGGCTTTGGCGGACGTGTTGGAGACGAGCAGCGTCGGGCGGAGCGTCGAGCCTGCGTCCGGAGCGGCTGCGCCGACCCAGAGATCCGGTTCATCCGACGACGTGAAGACTTCGTTCTTCATCCTGTACAGCCGGTTGAAGGCGAGGAAGGTGAAGTAGGACAGGTGAGGCTTGTGCGTTTCGCCGTTGAACAGGCCGGAGTAGTTCATCAGACCCATGCTTGCGTCGTAGTAGGTGCAGACCGAGGTCGTCTGCTTCTGCATACCAAGCATCATCGCCAGCACGTTCGATGAAGCGTATGCCGTGCCGCGGCGGTCGTCGTGGCAGGTGTTCCACTCGTTGAGGACGTCCTCGACGTCTCCGAAGCCTTCGATCGTCAGGACCCTGCGGCAGTATTCCGCCATCTGCATCGTGCGGGCGGGGGTGGCGTAGGAGTGCCACGAGAAGAAATCGAGCGGCGCGCCGGTCTTTTTCACGTGCTGGAGGAAATGGTGGAAGAATTCGAGGAAGTAGTCGGTCCGCACCGCGCCTTCGGCGATCCTGCGGAAGCCGTCCTCGCCCATGACCGTGACCGGTCTCGGAACGCCCGTCCCGTCCGGGTCGTTTTCGAGCGAGTAGAAGCCGCAGGAAGCATAGCCGCCGACCTTGATCGTGTCGCCGAAGCAGGCTTTCAGGTGCTTGGACGCGGCCTCATAGAGCGTGAAATAGTCTTCCTCGCTGCCCTGCCACATCGCCGCATCCTTGTGGGGTACGCAGTCGTCCGGTTCGTTCCAGATCTCCCAGTAGGTGATGCCGAGACGATAACCGTCCGCCCAGCCCTCGTTGTAGTGGCGGATGATGTGTTCGCAGATGCGCGCCCACTTTTCGGGCGATTTCGGCGGGAAGTTGCGGTAGCAGCGCACCGCGTGGTCGTTCTCGATGGTGATGCCGAGACGGTAGAACGGCTCGACGCCCTGCTTTTTCAGATTGTTTAGGAGAATATCGGTCGACGAGAAGTCGTAGCTTTCAGGAAGATTTTCGTCCGCGTCAAAGTCGCGGAACAGGTTCGGCACGTCGACGTAAACGCCCGCGCCGTAGCGTCCGCCGGTGTCGTGCAGACGCGAATAGGGGATGCCCGCCTCGCCGAGGTAGTGCATATAGGCGGTGTCCGTGACCCGCCAGAGGGAGAGCGGCGGCTGACCGACGCCGTGCATCGGCTTGATCTTGCCGGTGATGTTCGTGAAATCCGCGGTGATCTTCATGATGAATCCTTCCTTTTGTCAGTTGATAAAGTATTGAAAGATGTCCGTCTGCCTCAGCCTTCGACGAGGACCGTGACGCCGCCCAGACCGAACGGCGCAAGCCCGAAGCTGTTCGTCCAGCGGTAGCTGTCGGTTTCGGTGTTCTCCCATTCGGAGGAACGTCCGAACCAGACGCTCGGATTCGTGCTGCCCGATTCTTCGTTTAAGATATGCGACGGACCGATCATATTGCGGATCGTGCTGACGAGCCGCAGCGAGACCTTGTTGATACCCGCTTTCGCGCCGGGAAGCGCGAGCGTGTAATCCTCCCGCTGGAGGAAGCCGGCGGACGAACCGTTCAGAAGGACCTCGGCATGGCAGCCGTTCAGCTCGCCGACCTTCAGCGTGACGGACCTCGCCGCCTGAGCTTCGGTGAGCGTGAACGAGGTCTCGTAGAAAGCCGAACCGG
This sequence comes from Eubacteriales bacterium, assembly GCA_045600005.1. Classification (GTDB taxonomy): domain Bacteria; phylum Bacillota; class Clostridia; order Oscillospirales; family CAG-272; genus Flemingiibacterium. The sequence goes on from JAZRXB010000001.1 coordinate 5,806, forward strand.
CGTAGAAGGGATAGCCGCAGGAGGAGAGGTCGCAGACCGCTTCGGGCGCGGCGGCAGGCGTGAGCAGGAAACGCTTCGCATAGCGCGTGTGACTGCCGAGCGTCATTTCGGGGCAGCCCTTTACGGTGAAATCGCCGAGCAGATGGATGCGTTCGAGGTCGGTGCCGACCGGCGCGCGGAAGAGGTCGCACAGGTGATCCATCGGCTTCTTTTCGCCGCGCTGCCCCGGCTCGATGGTGCGGGGGAATTCGATGAAATTGTCTCCCGCGCGGCAGACGTCGGGCAGGTCCAGAAC
>JAZRXB010000002.1:0-4313 GCA_045600005.1 Eubacteriales bacterium
AAGGATCCTTCCGGCGGCCGGTTCGGTCAGCCTTTCGTCTTCCGGTTCCACTCGATGCGCCGGCGGATGGACTTCACCCAGTCGATCAGCTGCGGCGTGAAGAAGACCAGAAGATTCAGCAGCGACAGGAGCAGTGCGAGCCGCGAACGCCATGTGCCGAAGATAAACGAGTAAACAAGCACAGCCGCGTCAACCAGCGCCAGCCACTTCATTTCGATCGGGAAGAAGAAAAACAGCAGGATCTGAAAGTTCGGATTGAGCAGCGCGAACGCCAGAAACATCGACAGATTCAGATAGCTGTTCGTCGCGTACCCGCTGACAAAGCCGCAGAGGATCGCGCCCAGCGCGCCGAGCAGATAGAACAGCGTGAATCCGAACGATCCCCACTCGTTTTCAAGCGAGCTTCCGATCATCCAGTAAAAATAGAGCGCGAACACGATAAAGATCAGGCTGGAATCGGGCGGCAGGAACAGAAACGTGAACACCCGCCAGATCTGCCCCGCAAGAATCGCGTCCCGGTCAAAGGCGAGGATCCCGGAAAGGCTCTGCCCCGTCGCCGCAAAGACCGCATAATTCATGATGAACACGATCCCCATCGCGCCGACCAGGATGGTCATCAGATTATGAATGGCGAATCTGCCGAATTTCCGCTCGAGACGGTTCAAAAAATTTTGTCGATAAATCATGTTTCTCCTTTCCCATGCCCCGGCTCCGTCCGTTCGCGCAGCAGACGGCGGCGCTCAGAGGGCTTCATGCCGGTGACGGCACTGTAAACGCTTGAAAAATGGCTGGTGTCGTGAAACGCAAGCATCGCCGCGATCTCGCCGACCGGCAGGTCGGTTTCGAGCAGCAGACGGTTGGCGCGGTCGATCTTCGCCGCAATGATCGCGTTGTGGAGCGACTGCCCGGTCAGTTCGCGCACGATCCGGTTCAGATAGTTCGGATGATAGGAAAACGCGGCGGCGACCGATGCGCAGGTCAGCTTTTCGTCACAGTGCTTCTCAATGTAGTCGGCGACCGCTCTGGCGGCGAGCTTTCCCGTCCCCTGACGGCTCTCGCAGAAATAAGCCGCCGCGTCCGCCGTCAGCTCCGCCAGCCCGGCGCGGCTTTTTAACATCGCCATCGGCTCCCGGCTGCACCACAGGCGGTACAGCTCGCGGCAGCGCCGGTCCGCGTCCGGGAACTTTTTCAGCACGAACGCTTCGTTGAACTCCGGCACGTCCTCGAAGACCACCGGCTCGTGCAGCGGGACCGGGTCCGGGTTCCGCCCTTCGGTCATCGTGAAATAGCGTCCCTGCGAAAAGCCGCGCTCGTCCATCGTGCCGTCGTTTGGCGAAAAATCGAAGAAAATGTTGATCAGCCGCAGCGGTTCGGGGTAGAAAACCGTCTCATAATACCGGCGCGGCGGCAGATAAACGAGATCGCCCGCCCCGCAGATCTCGTCGATCGGACCGACGATCAGCCGCATCCGGCCGGACAGGATACAGAGAAAGCGATAGGTCAGCGAACGCTTGCAGTCATGCACCGGTCCGCTGTTGTTCCTGACCTGAAACACATTGCGCAGCACCGGCATTCCGTTGCCCATGCGTGCCATTGTCCACCTCTCCGTTTCTCTTTTGTTTACCACAATATTTTACCATATCCGCGCCGAAAAATCAACCCTGCCGGAAAACTTTCATGTGCGCTCAGGTCAGAAATATCGCCGAAATCGAACGGATTTCACCCGTGTCAGCCAAAATGTTTGATTTTTCCTGTTTTTCGGTCGATTGGTCATTGACAAACGCGCCGGAATGGACTATGATATAGGTAAATTCACCCGCTTTGACGAGCGGGGTCAGGAGGATTCAAATGATGAAATATGATGTGATCGTACTGGGCGGCGGCTTCACCGGCTGTGCGGCTGCCATTGCGGCGGCGCGCGAGGGAAAGAGCGTTCTGCTTCTCGAAGCGTCCGGCTTCCTCGGCGGAGCGGCTTCCAACTGCCTTATCTTCCCGTTCATGAAATATTCGACCGAGCTGACGAATGAGGACGGCACGCAGCGCCGCCATCTGCTCAGCCGCGGCATTTTCGGCGAGATCGCCGCCGAGCTGAACCGGCGCGGCGGTTTCCTCGACGAGACGCTGAAGGTGATCCTTGACGAAATGACCGTCAAGGCGGGCGTTCAGGTCCTGTTCCACGCGACGCTCTGCGGCGTGGCGAAGAACAGCGCGCGCATCGAAAGCGTATCGGTCGCCACGAAGGCGGGCGTGCTGAGCTTTGAAGGCTCGATGTTCATCGACTGCACCGGCGACGCGGACCTCTGCGTCATGGCGGGCGTCGAGACCCACCTCGGACGCGAAAGCGACCACCTCTGCCAGCCGATGACCCTCTGCTTCCGCGTGGCGAACGTCGACAAGGACGCTTTCTTCGCCAACAAAGCCGAAATGCAGAAGCTCTACAAGGAATGGCTCGCCGCCGGAAAGTTCTCAAATCCGCGCGAGGACATTCTCGTCTTCAACTACCCCATCGAGGGGATGCTGCACTTCAACACGACCCGCGTCGTGAAGCACAACCCGGTCGACCCCTTCGACGTCACGAAAGCCGAGATGGAAGCGAGACGCCAGGTCGTCGAGCTGCTTGACTTTTTCCGCGTCAACCATATGCCCGGCATGGAAAAGGCGAGCCTTGTCTATACCGCGCCGAGCATCGGCGTGCGCGAGAGCCGTATGCTGACCGGCGCTTACGTGCTGACCGGCGGCGACCTCATCGCCTGCACGAAGTTCGAGGACGCGATCGCGGCGGGCAACTACGACATCGACATCCACAACCCCGAAGGAAGCGGCACGAGCCACTGCTACTTTAAGCCCGGCACGTGGTACACGATCCCCTTCCGTTCCCTCATCCCGAAGGAAAACGACTGCGAGAATCTGCTCACCGGCGGACGCTGCATTTCGACCACGCATGAAGCGCAGGCTTCGATCCGCATCATGCCGATCTGCTGCACGACCGGCGAAGCGGCAGGCGTCGGCGCGGCTGTCGCGCTGGACGGCGGCGTTCCGGTCCAGAAGGCGGACGTGAAGAAGATCCAGACGATCCTGACCGAGCGCGGCGCATACGTCGGCTTCGGCTGCTGACCCCCGTTCTGTCAAGTAAAAACCGTCGACTGTAAACTCCGTTTTACAGCCGGTCAAACCCAATAAGAAACCTTCGGACCGTCGTGCTGCGGTTTTCACGTATCCCGCAGCGGTCTGGACCGGCAGAACGTCTGCTCTGCCGGTCCAGACCAGACGTCACTCCGAAGAAAACTCCCGCAGAAACCCTTCTGCGGGAGCGGGCGGGTCTGCGTTGTGGTTTCCATTTTATTGAAATTTTAGAAAGTTATTGAATTTTAGAAAGGACTGTAAACTGCCATAAAAAAACAGCTCGTCGCTTCTCTCCTGCTCCTTTCCCTGCTCGCTTCCCTCGCCTCCTGCGGCGGCGGAGCTTCCGGTCAGACTGACACGGACGCCCCCGGCGTATCCGTTTCCACCGAGCCGGTCGACGCCGACCGCGACGCAAACGGCTTTCTGCTCGATTCCCTCGACCCGTCCGTGAAATTCGACGGAAAGACTGCCAATATCCTGATCCGCTCCGCCATCGCGAACACCGAATTCTTCGTCGAAGAACAGACCGGCGACATCGTGGACGACGCGCTGTATATGCGCAACCAGACGGTCGAAGAACGGCTCGGCGTAGAGCTGAATTTCATCGCAATGGCCGGCGAATGGAACGACCGCGCCAACTTCAACGGCGCGATCCGTCAGTCGGTCATGGCGGCGGACGGCGCGTATGATCTGTGCGCGGTGCTGTCCAATCAGCTCTCCACGCTGACGCTGGAAGGGCTTTTAACGAACCTGAGTTCGCTGGATCATCTCGACTTTTCAAAGCCGTGGTGGGCGCGCGGTCTGACCGACGAGCTTACCGTGGACGGAAAGCTGTACTTCGCGTCGGGCGACGCTTCGCTCGGACTGATCAACGGCATGATGTGTGTCTTTTATAACAAGAACATGGCGAAGGAATTTGGTATTCCCGATATGTACGAGCTTGTGGAAAACGGCGAATGGACGATCGACAAGGCGGTCGAGCTGACCAAAAACGTCTATCAGGACCTCGACTCGGACGGCAAAAAGTCCCCGAACGACCGCTTCGGCTTCACGACCGGCAGCTTTAACCATATTTACGGCTTCCTCGATTCCTTCCAGGTGCAGATTCTTGAACGTGACAGCGAGGGCTGCCCCTCCAAGTTCGTATTCGGCTCGGAAAAGAACGTAGACATCGTTCAGAAGCTGGTTTC
>JAZRXB010000003.1:0-14345 GCA_045600005.1 Eubacteriales bacterium
CTCTGAAGCTCACCTCCAAGAAGTACGAAGCTCCGAAGCCCGCAGCTACCACCACTCCCGCGGCAGCTAAGACCGCTGATATGGGCGTTATCTCCGCGGCTGCGGCTCTCGCAGCTTCCGGCGCGGCGGTTCTCTCCCTCAAGAAGAGAAAATAATCACCGCACCATGTCCGGACCGGGAGACCTTTCAGCTCTGACAATACGATAGACCGGTCCGCGCTCCCGCCTGTTCGCGCAGGCGGGAGCATTTTCATGCCTCGTAATGAATAAGTATGAATAATATTAAATAAGTATACAATTTACCAAGCAGGGAACACCTGCGGATACAGGCGGAAATGTGAATAATCACATTATAAATCACAAAAATTCTGTTGATATGCCAGAATCATGTGAAAGTGTCGGAAAAAAGAACCTTTACCGCTCTAACAATTAGGACGCATAATAATTCGATATTACAAAGAAAAAACAGGCGGAGCGGAGCAGCATGACGATTGGAACTATAAATTATTTGTGTAAACTGTTAAAAGCACAGGCGAAAAATGGACGGATTCCACAACTTCGGCAGAAAGTGTCGGAAATCATGCGCAAAATCTTCGGAATCTGCCGCAATGCGGGGTGAATATATGAACGGATTGTTAAATTATATCGGATATTTGCTCTGTACTTGACTTTACAAAAATCCTGTGATATAATAATGGTACAGTGATTTCACTGTGATTTTTATAACTCGAAAGGGAAAAGATCATGAAAAAAGTTGCTTCTCTCGCACTCGCAGCTCTGATGACTGCTACCCTCGCAGCATCCGTCAACGCAGCCAACACCTTCGAGGCTGCTACCGGCACTCCCACCATCGACGGTAAGATGGACGACGCTTACAAGGCAGCTACCGCCGTCAAGATCGCCAACACCGCTTCCGCTACCGCTGACAAGAAGACCTCCGGTACCGCTTACACCCTCTGGGACAACAACAACATCTACGTTTTCTTCGACATCGTTGACCCGCTGGTCTCCACTAAGACCCACAGCAAGTACGTTGCTGACGCTGGTACTTATATGTACGAGTCTGACTCCGTTGAGTTCTTCCTGAACCTCTCCGGTCAGGCAACGGGCGACGTTACCGTAGTCAACGCAGCTCAGTACACCGCTCCGGCTCCCGGTCTCGGCATCACGGCTAACCTCTGGTCCGGCCGCGGCAAGCAGTGGGATGCATGCAAGGCAAAGTCCACCTACGCAACTGTAAAGACCGACAAGGGCTACGCAGTTGAAATGCAGATCGCATGGGGCGCAGACTTCACTCCGAAGGCTGACGCTGAGATCGGCGTTGTTTACCACATCAACTCCGATGAAAACACCACCGAAGGCCGTGACGCTGAATACTTCGCTGGCGACGCTGAAGCTCAGGGTCAGGCTTGGTCCAAAGTTGACAGCTACGACACTCTGAAGCTCACCTCCAAGAAGTACGAAGCTCCGAAGCCTGCAGAAACCACCAAGGAAGCAGCTAAGACTGCTGATATGGGCGTTATCTCCGCAGTCGCAGCTCTCGCAGCTTCCGGCGCAGCAGTTCTCTCCCTCAAGAAGAGAAAATAAGTCTCCGGTTTCTGTGTCGTTCTTTCGCATTTGGGTTAATCAATAAGAACTGAGGGAACTCCGCGCTTCGGCGCGGAGTTCTTTTCTGCCTGTCCGCGAAGTCCATGTTCACAGAACCGAACGCCTGACGCCGTGCGGCGGAACAGACCGGTTATCGCCGGTACGACAGGATCACGGCAGACAGACGCTCTCAAAGCGCACAAAACCGCCCCGGACGGATCCGGGGCGGTTTTGTGATTTGACTCAGCCGGGAAATCAGTTGTTCTTGATGATCCACTCACCGACGACCTTATCAACGACGAATGCGTCGACACGGCCGACCTTGAGGTCCATGTAAGCGGAAAGGTTGTCTGCGAATTCAACGATCTCGCCGCCGTCCTTGATGGCTGCGCAGGTCGCTTCGTCTGCTTCAACAGCTTCCAGAGCGGAGGAACCCTTCTGGAGAGCGACCTTCTTGCCCGCGAGGTCGGCTCTGGTCTTGATGGGCGAGTCTGCCGCAACGATGATGACCTGAGCGTTTGCTACATAAGGCTTCGAGAGGAACATTTCGACCTTGCGCGCGTCGGTAATGGACATACCGTTCCAGATGCAGTCGATCTTTTTGCCGTTCAGTTCAAGCTCCTTGGAGTCCCAGTCGATCGGCTGGAGGATCAGTTCGACGCCCAGACGCTTTGCGACTTCCTTCGCAAGGTCGATGTCGAAGCCGATGATCTCGCCGTTGTCGGAATCACGGTAGCCCATAGGCGGGAAGCTCTCGTCAAGACCGAGTACGAGCGTACCCTTGTCGAGGATGTACTGGAGCGAATTGTCGCCGGAGACCGTCTTCATTTCACGCGGGAAGGAACCGCCCTGTAAAAATGCGTCCTTGTTGCCGAACCATTTGTCCGCGATCTTGCCGGCAGCGCCGTCCTTGCCCATTTCGTCAAGGATCTCCTGAACCTTTGCTGCGAGTGCGTAGTCGTCCTTGCGGAAGCCGATCGCATATTCCTCTGCGCCGAAATTGTCATCGAGAACGATATACTTTTTTGAATTGCCGCAGGAAACTGCCATCGAAACGACCATGATGAGTGTGAGTGCGAGGATGAGTAGCTTTTTCATTAAAATCTGCCTCCTTGAATAACTGCCGGCGGCGTTTTGCCGTCCGGTCGGCTTCATTATATCATACTATCGGAACAAAGTCAAGGAATTATCAGAATAATATGCCGGAAAAGCCGGAAAAAATCAGCCGTTTTCGCTTTTTTCCCGTTCTCCCTCTTGACAGGGCGGCGAAAAAATAGTATAATGTAGTATCTGATATCATACTCTGAAAGGAAGAAAAATCATGGCAGGCGATAAAAAACTGGTAGAGCAGATCACGTCGATGGACGTCGATTTCGCTCAGTGGTATACCGATATCTGCAAAAAGGCAGACCTGATCGACTATTCATCGGTCAAGGGCTGCATGATCATCCGTCCCTACGGCTATGCGATCTGGGAAAACATTCAGAAGATCCTCGATACCCGCTTCAAGGAGCTGGGACACGAGAACGTCTATATGCCGATGTTCATTCCCGAAGGTCTTCTCAATAAGGAGAAGGATCATGTCGCGGGCTTCGCTCCCGAAGTCGCGTGGGTCACACAGGGCGGCAGCGAGAAGCTGACCGAGCGTCTCTGCGTCCGTCCGACCTCCGAAACGCTGTTCTGCGAGCATTACGCGAACATCATCCGTTCGTGGCGCGATCTGCCGAAGCTCTACAATCAGTGGTGCTCGGTCGTCCGCTGGGAAAAGACCACCCGTCCGTTCCTCCGTTCCCGCGAATTCCTGTGGCAGGAAGGTCACACGATGCACGCGACCGCCGAGGAAGCGCGCGCCGAGACGATCCAGATGCTGAACGTCTACGCCGATTTCCACGAAAAGGATCTCGCCATTCCGGTCGTCAAGGGCGCGAAGACGCCGAGCGACAAGTTCGCAGGCGCGGAAGACACCTACGCCATCGAAGCGCTGATGCACGACGGCAAGGCATTACAGGCGGGTACGTCTCACTACTTCGGCGACGGCTTTGCCAAGGCGTTTGACATCACCTACGCCGACAAGGACAACAAGCTCATCCATCCGTTCCAGACCTCGTGGGGCTGCACGACCCGTATGAACGGCGGCATCATCATGACCCACGGCGACGACAGCGGTCTCGTTCTGCCTCCGGCGGTCGCACCGATCCAGGTCGTCATCGTTCCGGTCGCAGCGCACAAGCCGGGCGTTCTCGAAGCGGCGGCAGGTCTTGCCGACCGTCTGAAGGGCGATTTCCGCGTCAAGCTCGACGACAGCGACAACTCCCCCGGATGGAAGTTCGCCGAGTACGAGATGAAGGGCGTTCCGCTCCGCATTGAGATCGGTCCGCGCGACCTCGAAGCAGGTCAGTGCGTCATCGTCACCCGTGTCGACCGCGAAAAGACGATCGTCAGGCTCGAAGACCTCGAAACGGCCGTCAAGGAAAAGCTCGCCGCCATGCGCGACCGGATGTATGAAAAAGCGCTCGCAAACCGCGAACGCCGGACCTACACCTGCACGACGATGGACGAGATCATCGAAAAGCTCGAAAAAAACGGCGACGGCTTCGTGCGCGCGATGTGGTGCGGCGACGAGGCGTGCGAGGACAAGGTGAAGGAAGTCACCGGCGTCGGCTCGCGCTGCATCCCGCTCGAACAGGAAAAGGTCAGCGACGTCTGCGTCTGCTGCGGCAAGCCCGCCAAGCAGCTCGTATACTGGGGCAAAGCATATTGATGACGGCTGTCAGCCGTCTGGTTTCCAGAATCTGAGGGTTGAAAATTTCCCGCCGATCTGGTATAATAACAGCATGGAGAACCGGTTTTTCCGGAACTCTGTGCTGTTGTTTTTTTCGGCGGGAACGGAAAAAGTGTATGATCCCGCCAGAAAAGGAGGGGAAATGAAAAAAAGGATCCGAAAACGCTTTGCCGCGATTTTTGCGGCGTGTCTGACCGGCGTGCTGTTTATGGTGCAGTCGTCCGCCTTTGAGCCGGTGACGATCCGGCTGAACGGGGAAGCGTCCGGCATGGAAGGACGGCTGATCGGCGATACGACCTATGTTCAAGCTGATGAAGCCGGGGCGAAGCTGGCGCGCGCGGCGGGCGTGGGACCGGCTGTGATCGACGCGCCGGTCGGGGAAACCTACATCGAGGCGCGCGGACGGGTGTTTGCCGGGAATGCCGTTCTCGAAATGGACGGCGGACGATGGATCCCGGTCCGCTCGCTGGCGAAGGTTTATGAGACCGCCGTCGAATGGAACGGCGCGGACCGTTCGGTCGATCTGTACGGCGCTGCGCTCTGCGAGGACGAGCGATGGTACGACCGCGTGTGCGGCGAGGGAGCCGTCTGGTGGCTGTCGCGCATCATATCAGCCGAAGCGGGCGCGGAGCCGATGACGGGCAAGCTGCTCGTCGGAAATGTCGTGCTGAACCGTGTGCAAAGCGGGGAGTTCCCGGACACGATCTACGGCGTGATCTTCGACAGGACCTACGGCGTACAGTTCACGCCGACCGTGAACGGGACGATCTTCAACGACCCGGACGCGGACAGCGTGCGCGCCGCGAAGATGGTGCTGGAAGGGTACAGTCTGTCGGACAGCGCGGTGTATTTTCTGAATCCCGCGCTTGCGAAAAGCGCGTGGGTCCCGCAGAACCATCCCTACCTGTTTACGGTCGGCGGACACGATTTCTACGCCTGAAAGCGTCCTGCGGATCCGATCAAAGTGGATCCGCCGCGCTCAGGCGGACAATGGACACTAAAAAATCCCGTGCGCTTCGGCACACGGGATTTTGCTGTAATCATTCAGAACAGATTCATTTCCACGCGCGCGCATAGCTCGTGGTAGACCGGCAGATGATACTCCTGCACCCGGTAGGTCTCGGTTTCGGGAACGCGGATGGTCAGCGAGCAGAGCGTATAGAGCGTGCCGCCCTTTGCGCCGGTCAGACCAATCGTCGTCACGCCGAGGCAGTTCGCAAGCTCTGCGGCATGGCAGAGATTCTTCGCGCTGCCGGAGGTCGAGATGGCGAGGAAGATATCGCCCGGCTTAGAAAGACCGTAGAGCGCCTGTGCGACGCTGTATTCGCCGTCCACGTCGTTCAGATACGCGGTCGGGAGCGCCAGACCGTTCGACAGCGAGATGGCAGGGAGCGCGCCCTGTAATTTCGCCGCCAGCTCCGGCGGGATGCGTTTGTCGGTGACGGGACGCTTCGACAGGAAGCCCTTCATCAGCTCTCCGACGATATGCTCCGAATCGGACGCACTGCCGCCGTTTCCGGCGATGAGCAGCTTGCCGCCCGCTTTGTAGCAGTCCGTGATGAGCGCGATGGCTTTTTCGATCTCGGCTTCACAGACCGAAAGGGCGGGGAAATGATCGTACAGTGTGGATTTTTCAATCGGCATAGCCTTTTCCTCCAAGCTCTGCGACACAGAGCGCCGCGACGTCTCCGATGCTTTCACCGAGCGCGGCGGGACAGATCCGGCACATGGCGGCGCTCTGTGCGAGCGCTTCCTTTTCGATGATCTTACGCATGGCGGGTTCGATGAACTCCTGCGAGCGGACATAGATGCTGCCGATGACGATGGTGTCGAGGTTCAGCACGTCGATCAGGATCGACAGCGTGCGTCCGAGGTCCTCGCCTACGCGGGCATAGACCGCGATCGCTTCGGGGTCGCCCGCTTCGGCGCGGATGCCAAGCTCCTTCGCGCTGCCCTTGCCGTACTGCGCGATCCCGCCGCCGGAGCAGTAGCCCTCGACCGCGCCGCGCTTGTTGTAGCCGATATGATCGCCATCAGGGTAGAGACTGACGTGACCGATCTCGCCCGCCATGCCGCACGCGCCGGTATAAAGCCGTCCGCCGAGGATCAGCCCGGAGCCGAGCCCTGTGCCGAAGGTCAGGAACGCCATGTTCTTCGCGCCGGCTCCCGCGCCGTACTTCCATTCGGCGAGCGCACAGGCGTCCGCGTCGTTGCAGAGGTAGGCTTTCTTTCCGAATTCCGCTTCGAGCAGCGACGTGATCGGTACGTTGTCCCAGCCGGGCAGGTTGGGCGGCGACTCGATGACGCCGCGCGCGCTGTCGAGCGGTCCGCCGCAGCTGACGCCGATGGCTTCGCAGTCGGGCGTGATCAGCTCGCGCACGGCGGAGCGGATCTTGTCGAGCGTTTCGTTTAAGGTCGTGGTCTCAAAGCGGATCTTGGCTTCGATGTCCCGTCCTCCGCCGCGGACGACGGCGCATTTCGTGCCGCCGATGTCGATTCCGATGGTTTTCATATGGTTTTCTCCAGAATACTAAAAGAGTCGTCCGCCCGTTTCCCGCCGTATCGCAGGAAAACGGACGGACGCGGGAATCGGTTTACTGGACCGATTCAAGCAGCTTTGCCAGATTGTCCTTGCACTTCTGATCGTTCGATGCGACGATCGAAGCGGCGGTATCGTCGCCGTTCGTGATCATCGTCTTGAGCGAATTGATAAGATCCGTGGTCGTGCCGTAGATCAGACCGATCTCGGTCATGCGTCCGCGGTTGATGATGTCGAGCATTTCGATGGAGTCCTCGTCGCGCAGACCCTTCTGAGAGATCGTCTGGTTGTAGTAGAGCGGCAGGACGTTCTTGTAGCTCTCATAGGACAGAGCGTCAAGGATAACGCCGGTGCGGGTGAGGTCGTCGTTCGTCTTCGGGATGCAGAGACGGCCGATGTTCTCGGAAGCGTAGGTGATATAGTTTTCCTGAGCTTCGTCGTATTTCGGAGTAGGAAGGATACCGTAGTCGGCGGTCATTTCACGCATGACCTGCGTACCCTTAAGTTCGGTCGTCAGGAAACCGGCCTTGCCGGTGTAGAACATATAATAGTAGCCGCCCGTAGCGGAGTCGGTGAGCTTATCCGCCGCGTTGTAGAGAATCTTGCCCTCGGCGACGTTGAAGGCGCGCTTGATCTTGTCGAGCGCGTTGTAGAGACGGTCGGTTCCGCCGACATAGACCTGCTCGCCCTTGTCGTTCTTGCGGATGAAGCAGTTGTCGGTAGCGAGGATGGCGAGGTAGGGCGCGGTGGTGTGACCGGCGATGCCGTAGACCGCGTTGCTGCCTTCCTTGTAGGTGAAGCTGTCCTCACCGTTCAGGTTGGCGATCTTGGTGACGTATTCGTTTAACTTGTCAAAGGTCCATTTGCCGTCGCGGACGAGATCGTAGGGATATTCGAGCTTTAAGCTGTCGAACATATCCTTATTGAACAGGAAGACCCACGACAGACCGAGCGAGGTGAGCTGTAAGGGGCTGGTCGCGGTATAGAGCTTGCCGTTCAGTTCAAGCGCGTCGTTGAGGTAGTTGTCCCACCACACTTCGCCGAGCTGGAGTTCGGGAATGGCGTTGAGGTCGGCAAGATAGCCGTCGGTAACAATGGCGGGCTTGAAGGAGAGCAGGCAGTATGCGCAGTCGTACATATCGTCGTCCGCGAGGACCGACTTGATCAGCGAATCGCTGGGCTTAACGCCCTCTGCCCATGCGCCGAAATGCTCGTTGATCTCCTTGATTTTGATGTTGAAGCGTTCTTCAATGCGGCGGTTGCGGTTGTAGACCGCGTCGTCGACGGTTTCACCGGTCTGCTCCTGTACGTCGACTTTCGTGTAGCAGCTGTAAAATTCGTCGAGGTTCAGGACCTTGAAGGTGTATCCGCCGTAATCAACGTCCGGATAATTGTATTCCGGTTCGGTCTCGACCGGAGTGGTGTCTTCGCCGGAAGCAATGGTGTCAGCCGGGGTCGTCGTGCCGCCGCAGCCGACGGCGGAAAGAGCGGTCAGAAGCGCGAGAAGCAGGGAAGCCGAACGGGTCAGTTTTCGCATGATATCGTCTCCTTATCCTTATATAATTGTTGTGAAATGCCAAAACCCAGTGGTTGGATTCTGAAATCATTATACAGGATTATGGTTTCCATTGTGTCCTGTTTTCACACAATTTTATTGCGTTTTTTCGGATTTATTTGTTTTTTCCTCGATCGGTACGGGAGGCAGGGGGCGGTTTTCGGTGCGGAAATGCAGCGGACTGTCTCCGAAGCGCGCCTTGAAGGTGCGCATGAAATTCGAGAAGGACTCGAAGCCGCTCGAATAGCAGACCTCCGTCACCGACAGATCGGTGTTTGCCAGCATCCGGCAGGCGCTGCGGAGCCGCAGTTCGATGAGGTAGCTCTTGAAGTTGCGTCCGGTCGTTTCGCGGAACAGCTCGGAGAAATAGTTGGGGCTCAGATGCGTCAGCTCGGCGAGCGCGGTGAGCGTGACGGCTTCGGTGAAATGCGCGTGGATATAGAGGATGGCTTCGGAAACGGCGGATTTCGCGGGAAACGGCGTGCTGTCCTTACAGCAGCGCAGAAGCTCGATGAGGATGCAGTCGAGCAGACTGCCGATATAGGTCTCGTCCCACACGTCCGCTTCGTCGCGTCCGAAGTTGAATTCGAGCGCTTCAAAGAGTCCGCGCACGGCGGCGGTCTCCTTTTCGGACAGATGGGCGATGTGATGGAAGCCGAGCGTTTCGCGGGTCAGGATCTGGTTATAGATCGACTGCGAGAGCAGCTTTTCCTCAAACATCACGCCGACGACCTCGGTCGGCTCGGCGGCGTGGACCGAATGACAGTCGGCGGGCGTGAGCAGATAAAGATCGCCCGGACGGAGCGGATATTCCGTGCCGTTCAGGATCTGCGTGCCGCCGCCTGACAAGACCAGCTCGGTCTCACAGCATTCGTGCCAGTGAAGACGGTAGTCGTGATCGAGGATCTTGCGCTGAAATGAGATGCTTTTGGCGGTAAAGTCGGCGATGGAGTAGCGGAACTGCTGATTTGCCATGATCAGACGCTCCTCTCTGTGTATAGCTTTCTGGATGCTTCAAAAGAAAACGCGGCGCCGGACGTCCGGGCCTCATTTTCGTCCTCCCGGATCGTCGGAGACTGTTTTCATTATAGCATACCGGATGCGAAAGGTCAAGTCCCTATATGTTTTTTTGTGAAAACGGCGGGCGTCTCTCTCGGCGCGGACAGCCAAATTTCTGTACAATTTGAACCTCCGCTTGACAGGACGGCGAAAATAGTATATAATGAGGAGGAAAGGCGCGAAAGCGCAGAATCGGGAAAGGAAGTCTCTGTCCGGCACGGGCAGAGCGGTAAACGATATGATCGTACTGGAAAATGAATCCCTCCTACTGAATTTCGATGAGAGCGGACGCATCGTTTCTCTAAAAAACAAGGCGGTCGGAGCCGAGCTGATCGACAAACCGTCGGACGGAGCCTTTTTCATGGTGCTGGCGAACGACAGCTGCAGGGAAAATCTCGTTTTTGCGGATGAACAGGAAATTTCCGTGATCCCCGGCGAGCGTTCTGTCACGTTCCGCATGACGAAGCTGAAGATCGACAACGGACGAGACGACGCGGGCGAGATCAATCTTGCCGTCGATCTTCACGCAAAGCTCGAGGGAGACAGCGTACTGTTCACCGCAGAGCTTGTCAACAACACCGATTACCTCGTCACCGATTTCGAGTATCCCCGCGTGGGCGTGATCAAGTCGCTTGGCGGCGGCAAGCCATCGCTCTACTGGCCCGAACAGCCGGGCGTCATCATCAACAACATCGGCGAAGGACTGTCGAATCATCCGCGTCACCGCGAGAACAGCCCGAACAGCCGGAAGATCACCTATCCGGGCGGCGGCGTGGTCGGTCTGTGCGCGCTGCTCGACCGGACAAGCTCGCTCTTCCTCTCGATGCGCGACCCGGATTTCATCGCGTCGATGCTGAAAGCGCAGGGAAGCGCGGACGACCGCGGCGCGATCACGCTCAGCGTGGACAAGCATCTGTGCCTTGCAAGAGGCGCCATGACCGCTCCGACCGTCAAGCTCCAGCTTTACAAGGGCGACTGGCACAGAGGCGCGCGCGACTACGCCGACTGGATGAACGCTTACCGCCCGAAGCACGTGATCCCCGACTGGGTGCGCGAGATGACCGGTTATTTCCTCGTCATCAACAAGCAGCAGTTCGGCTACGAGATGTGGGACTACACGACGCTGCCGAAGCTGTGGGAGCTGGCGAAGGCGCACGGGTGCAGCACGGTCGGTCTGTTCGGCTGGTACCAGACCGGTCACGACAACAACTATCCCGACCTCGACGTTTCGTGGACGATGGGCGGCGAGGAAAAGCTGAAAGAGGGCATCAAAGCCATTCAGGCGGACGGCGGCAGAGTAACGCTTTACTATCAGGGTCATCTGATCGACACGGGAAGCGACTACTTTAAGTTCGGACCCGGTCCGAAGATCGCGCTCAAGACCTTCTGGGGCTGCAACTACGTTGAATACTATATGAAATCGCACAAATCCGACTTCCTTGCGATGTACAGCCGCAAGATGTTCGCGCTGGGCTGCCCGTCCTGCAAGGAGTGGCAGGACCTCATGGTCGAGCGGGAAAAGTGGATCGCCGACCTCGGCGCGGACGGCACGCTGTACGACCAGATCGGCGGAATGCCTCCCTACGTCTGCTTCGATGAGAACCATCCGCACGACGGCGGCAACCCGGCCCGCGCGCTTTCCGGCGGTCAGAGAAAGCTGCTCGATAAGCTCCAGACCGGCTCGAAGAAGCTCGGAGGAGACTTCGCGTTCTTGAGCGAGCATATCAACGACCTGTACAGCGCGTATCTCGACGCCTGCCACGGCATCGGCAATATGCCGGGCTATCAGGGCGACCGTGCGGGTGGGATCGGCTCGGACGGCGGGACGATCAGATTCCCCGATCTGTTCCGGTACTGCTTCCCGGAGACGGTCATCACGCTGCGCAACACGAATCCCTTTATCGAAAAGCGCACGGCGAACTACGCCTTCACGTTCGGTTTCCCCTACGAGATCGAGGTGCGCTACCGTCAGGACAAGCTCGACGTGCTGGACGACCGCTTTGCCGAAACGCGCGAATACGCGGCGAAGGTCTCCGCGCTCCGCACCGCCTACAAGACCGAGCTGGCGCACGGGACCTACACCGACACCGACGGCATCGAGAACGACGACCCGACGATGTTTGCGAAGGGCTATGCGTCGGAGGGTAAGCTCGCGGTGACGCTCTGGAACGATTCAAAAGAAGCGAAGGTTCCGGACATCCGCGTTCCGGGTCGGACGCTCGTATCCTTTGAAAAGGTCGAAGGCGGAAAGTCATCGGCGCTCGGCGAGCTTGCGCCGGGTGAGATCGCGGTCGCGGTCTTTGCGTGAAGACTGTCATAAGGCAGCCTTAGAGATTCAGGAAAAAACAAAAACCGTTCATGCGGGGGATCATGTCTCATTTCCCCACAGATTCTGTTGATTTTCAGAGAACCGAAAAAGCGTTCCGGACGGGCGTCCGGGACGCTTTTTCGGTCTGCACGGTCAGGAGGATATCGGAAAAAACTTGACGAATCGTCGGAAATATGGTACAATAATAAAAAAATTCAAACCATCGGGGGAAAGCATTTGAAAACGCGCATTACGGTCAAGGACCTCGCACGGATGTGCGGCGTGTCCATTGGAACAGTCGACCGGGCGATCAACGACCGTCCCGGCATCAATCCCGACACCAAGCAGAACATTCTGGATACCGCCCGGAAATACGGCTTTGTCAAGAATCAGAACGCGCTGACGCTCAGCTCCGGGCGTTCGGGGAGCATCGGCATCATCATATTCAATCTGGGAAGCGAATACTTCACGTCGCTTGTGACCGCCGTCGAGGACGAAGCGGAGAAATGCGGACTGTCCACCGTCATCATGATGACCAACTACGACGCGGCGGCGGAACGCGCCTGTGTGAAGCGGCTCCAGGCGATGAACGTCGCGGGCGTGATCGTTTTTTCGGTATTGAAGGAGCCGGATTTTTACTGCGGGATCATCGCGTCGGGGACGCCGGTCGTCGCGGTCGGCAACCGGATCGGCGAAGGGATCCCCTACGTCGGGATCGACGATTTCGCGGCGATGGAAGCAGGGGTACGGTACGTGCTGGAGCGCGGGTACAGGCGGCTCGTCTATGTCGCGCCGCTGCTGGAAAAGGCGGACTGTCAGAACATCGGCGCGCAGACCGCCCGTCTCGAAGGCTTCGAGGCGGCGATGCGGGACAGCGGCGCGGAGAGTCTGGTGATCGACCGGTACGCCGATTACGAGAGGATCCTGCCGGAGCTTACCTGCGGCGAAACGCCGACGGCGTTCGTCTGTCCGAGTTCGGTCTATGCGCTGCGCTGTCTGGCGCTTCACGGCAGGCGGTTTGCGCTGATGAGCTTCGACCGTGCGCCGACGCTCGACGCGCTCGATGCGCTGACGGGATGCAGGCTCACCTGCCTGTCCTATTCGACGGAGGAGATCGGGCGGAGCGCGGTCCGGCTGATCGACGGTATGAGCGGGGACGGGGAGACGGCGCACGACGTGATCGTGCCGTTTGAGATCGTCGAAGGGAACACGGTCTGAGGAAACGCCGCGGCATGACGTGCGCCGCGTATCATTTTCCGCAGTTTTTATGAATTTTCAGAGGGTATCTCAAAGGGTTCAGAGATGAAGAAGTTATCCTCCGCGCGGCTGGCGGCGGTATTTGCCGGCTGTTTTTTAGGCGCGGGTTTTGTTTCGGGTCAGGAGATCTGGCAGTATTTCGGTTCGTTCGGGAAGGTCGGCTGGCTTGGCTTTATCGTATCGGATCTGGTGATGTTTCTGTTCGGCGCGCTGATCTTACAGTTAGTGCGGCTGACGTCGGTCCACGAGATGGACCGGCTGGTATTTCCGTGGGAAGTCCCTGCGGCGCGTGCGGCGGTCGGGATCCTCGAAACGGTATTCATGTTCGGCATCGTTTCGATCATGGCGGCGGGAGTGGGAGCGCTCGGATCCCAGTTATTCGGGATACCGGCGTGGCTCGGCAGTCTGGTCTTTCTGTCGGCGGTGACGCTGACCGCGATGGCAGGGCTTGAAGGGATCGTATCGGTCTTTTCGGTCGCGGTGCCGATCTTAGCGGTCTCGACGCTGGCGTTCGGCGTGATCGCGCTGTTTCACGGCGAAAAGCCGGTCCTGTCGGAGAGTGCTGCGAATAGTCTGCTCGGGAACTGGTTCGTCAGTGCGCTCAACTATGCGGGCTACAACATTTTTTCGACGATCGCCATACTCGCGCCGTTCGGCAGCCGTCTTCCCTCGCCTGGGAAGACACGTCTTGGGCTTGCGTTCGGTTCAGGCGTTTTATTCGTCATTGCGGGGAGTATCCTCTTATCGATCCCGTCATGGGAAGGTGCGGCGGAAGCGGAGCTTCCGATGCTTTACGCGGCGGAGCAGCTTCATCCGGCGGCGGCTTACGGGTACGGTTTTTTAATGCTTGCGGGAATGTTCGGCACGTCGCTTTCCAATCTGGTCGGCATCGTCCGCTTTCTCGAAGACAAGTCGCTTCGCATAAAAAAGCGCCGTCGTCCGGCAACGGCGGTCTTCGGTATCGGAGCGTTCGCGGCGAGTCTCTGCGGATTCGGCGGTCTGATCGGGGTCCTATACCCGTTATTCGGTTATGCGAGCGCAGTCTTTCTGGCGCTGCTGGCGGTCCATTATCTTATGGTTCAGGTCAAGCGGAGGCGTTCCTCTGCGGGCTGACGTGAAGTCCGCGCGCCCGTCCCGCCCTGAAAGGGCGGGACGGGCTTTCTCGATATGCGCGGCGTACCCGCCGCGCATATTGAGAAAGCCCCAGCGCAGCGCTTCGCGCTGCGCTGGGGCGCGCGGGGCGCGGGACGCCGCCGAAG
>JAZRXB010000004.1:0-4391 GCA_045600005.1 Eubacteriales bacterium
TGAACAGAGAGCGGAACGCTCTCTGTTCAGGCGCTTTTTCTGATGCGGACGAAGCGTCAGGCTTCGAGCAGACGGAACCACAGCGTACCGTCCGCGTCGGCGAAGGCTTCGCGGAAGGTCAGCACGCCCGCGTAGCCGCCCATGCAGACAAATCCCGCGAAGATCAGCCGTCCGTTGTGAACGGCGGCTTTCGGAACGTTGCCGCAGGGAATGATCGGGTCGGCGGGCTCGCGCCAGCCGGAGAAAGGCTCGGTCGAGACGAGGTAGTGCGACTGCCCGTGCAGACCGAAGGTCAGGTAATAGTGTCCGGCGAAGAAGAAATAGTCGGGACATTCGGGCTGTGTGCCGTCGGCGGCTTCGTAGACCGTCCCGCGCTCGCTCCACTGTTCGCCGTCGGTCGAGAAAAGGTGCGCGAGCGCGCCTTTTCCGGTTGCGGCGGCGCTGGTGGTCACGAACATATGCCACCCGTCGTCGGCGCGGATGACCTTCGGGTCGCGGGCGGACGCCTGATGGAAGGCTTCGCTCAGCGTGAAGCCGAACGAGCGGTCCTTCTCGAAGTGAACGCCGTCGGTCGAGACCGAGCGCCGGATGGGTGCGGGCGAATGGTCCGCCATGCGGACGGTGTAGTAAAGATAACGGGTATCGCCGTTTTTCATCCACGAGCCGGTGCAGATCGAGCCCTCCATCGGGTCGTCGATGGCGACCGCCGTCGGATGGATATCCCAGTGCTTTAAGTCGGCGGTCGAGAGATGCTCCCACTGGTGCGCGCCGAGCTTCCATTTGCTCTGATGGTGGCGGCGGTCCTTTAAGTAGAGCAGATGGAACCGTCCGTCCTCCTCATAGGGCATACAGTCGCCGGTGAAAATCCCGCCGCCGGGTCTCCAGCCCTCGGCGTTCTCGAAGGAACCGAGGACGGCGGGCAGAGGTTCGTCCGATTCGTTCAGCGCGCCGACCGTTCCGAGCAGGGAAAGGTCGGACTTGTCGAACAGCGGGTCGCCGCAGGGCCATTCCTCGTCTTCGAGCTTCCCGCTCACGAACAGCTCGACGCGGTACGGGCGGAAGGTGAGGACGACCCGGTCGGTCGGAGCGGCTTTGGCGGCGAGCGTCAGAGCCGCGTCGCGGAAGGAATAGGTGAGGCTGACGGTCAGCGTTTCGCCGTCATAGCCGATGGAGATCCCATGCGACGCGAAGCGGAGCGTCGGCGAAAGGAAGAAGCTGAGACAACAGGGTTCCATGAAAGGCTCCTTTCAGTTTCCGCCGGACGAGCCGGCGAGAAGATCGAGCAGATTGACGAGCAGTCGGGCGGATTCCGGCGAGACGGCGGCTCCGTCAAGCAGCTCGAAGCCGTTCAGGATCAGTCTGCCGTTCCCGGCGCGGGTACGCGACAGCACCGTGCCGCCGAGGAAGCCGTCGGCATTCGGATAGCCCGTGCAGAACGAGAACGCCCACGTCTCGTCCGGCTCACAGCCGCGCGGGAAGTTTAAGGTTTTGCGCGGGATGAAATGCAGTCCGCGCTCCGCCTTCACCGTTCCGGTGCGCATTCCGGCATAGACCGGCGCGCCGTGCGTCAGGACCGTTTCGCAGTGATAGAGCCAGTTCCCGGCGCTCGTCTGGATCGGGCGGCGGTCTTCGGGCAGAAGCGTCGGCGCAAGGTCGTCAAGCGCGCGCAGACAAAGCACGTCCGCGCCGTCGACGAGAAGTTTTTCGAGCGTTCCGCGGTTTTCTTCGGTCACGCGCCCGCAGACGACCGCACGGGAGGTTTCATCGGGCGCGGTCAGCTTCACACCGAGCGATCCGAGCAGAGCGGTCTCCGCGCCGTCAAGCCCGATCCCGGCGAGAATCGTCTCTTTCAATAGATGCGGACGTTCGCTCACGAAGAACGGCAGACGTCCGCCCGCCGCGTCCGCGTCGAAAAGCTCGGCGGTGAACCGGTATTCACCGGCGGGAAGCGCGGACGTGTCGAACGTTTCGGTGAAGACCGGGAAGGCAAGTCCCTCCGCGTCGGCTTCGGTCAGCGTGAACGAGCCCTCGCGCAGGTCGACGACCTCGCCGTCAGGCGTGAACACGCCGAAGCGGTAAGGACAGGTCGTCCCGACCGTCAGCACGTCCTCGTTGGCCAGCACCGCTTCGACGCTGAGCGTTTCGCCGCGGAACAGATTCCTCCGCGCCGGGATGAGGCACCAGCGAAGTGCCGCAAAGCCGCTTTGCAGAACGTCGGCGATACCGGGCTTGAATTCGCGGAAAAGCGTCCACAGCCCTTCGCCGCAGATCGAATGGTCGAGCAGACCGGTCAGGCTTACGCCGCAGAGGTACGGATTCGCGCGCATCACGTCAAAGAGCTGCGTGCGGTGGAAAATGTGGTTGTTCATGCTGTCCTGCATCAGCACGGGCAGGCTCGGAAAAGCCTTCGACTGACCGTACCGTTCGAGCAGATCGGTCAGCGAATCGTTCATCGAGCGGACCATTTTGACGTCGGGATAGAAGCCGTCGACGCCCTGCTGCTTCCAGCGCTTCACGAGCGAATCGGCGTCCAGTACGCTGCCCACGCCCGATTCCGACAGGAAGACGGGGCGCCGGTACGCACAGCCGAACGAGCGGAAGCGCTTCACCGCCGTCTCGTCGATCGGGACTGGGTTCGGGTAGTAGTGCAGATCGCCGAAACTACGCGAAAGCGACAGAAGCCCTTCGGTCCCGAACACGTCGGCCCGTGCCGGGTCGGACGGTTCGCGCCCGCCCTCGCCGTTCCAGAGCGTCTGCCACTCGTCCGAATACGGGTTCGCCAGCGAGCCGACCTCCGGATGCCCGTCCCAGCGTCCGCTCGAATAGAGCACCAGCCGCGTCGGGTCGATCTTCCGCAGCGCGGGCAGAGCCTCTTTCGCGGCGCGGCATACCTCGTCATACGGCGGACGGTCATATGTCTCGTTGAGCATTCCGACGATCGTGAGCGACGGATGCGAGCGGTCGCGGCGGACCATCGAAAAGAGGTCGTGCCGGAAATTGTCGGCGGCGTGCGGACCGTTTTTTGTCAGCCATCCGGCGACCGGCTCCTCGTAGACCATCAGACCGATCTCGTCGCAGAGGTCGAGCTGGAGCGGCAGAGCCGCGCCCGAAATGAAGCGGACGCAGTTGAACCCGACCGCCTTCATCATCAGAAAATCCTTGCGGAGGAGCGCCGGGTCGCGCGAGATCGCGTGGACAGACAACGGCATACAGTTGCCGGTGTGCGACGAGCGGAGCAGGATCCGCCTGCCGTTCAGCGTGAAATAGCCGTCGATGTTGACCTTGAACGTGCGGAAGCCCGTGCGGACGCGCGAGGTGTGAAGGAACTCGCCCGTTTCCGCGTCCAGAAGCTCCGCCTGCACCGCGTAAAGATTCGGTTCGTCGGGAGACCACAGGCGGCGTTCGGGAACGGTCAGCGAAACGGTCAGCCTGTTTTCGCCCGGTGTGAGGACGGCGGTCGTATCAGCCGCGTCGAGCGTCTGACCGTCCGGGTCGCGCGAGACCGTAAGGCGGAGGATGACCGGCGTTTCCGACAACCGGTCGGAGTGAAGCGTCACATGGACGGCGATGCGTCCGGTCGTCGGGTCGGGCTCGGGGAACAGGTCGACGGCGCGCAGATCGGGCAGATAACGGAGAGCCACCCCGCCCGACAGTCCCGATTCGTTGTAGCACGAGCCGGGCGTGACTCCGGCGGTCAGCTGGTTACGGTGCGGGACCTCGGCGAAGGTGTAGCCGTCCACGTCCTTTTCATAAGGCTTCGAGACGCGGACGGTCAGGCGGTTCGGACCGGTTTTGAGAAGCCCCGTCACGTCGAACGAAAACGGGTCCTCGCATCCGGTGTGTACGCCGAGGATCGTCCCGTTCAGCGACGGCTGGCAGAAAAAGTCAGCCGATTCAAAGAGGAGAACGGCGCGCTCATGTTCCGACGGCAGCTCGTCTGCCGTGAAAACCTTCTGATACCACGACACGCCGAGATGATCTTCGAGCGCCATATGCGCATAGCAGGGAAGATCGGCGAAAACGGCTCCCCCGGTCGGAATGCCGGTCTCATGGAACGAAGCGTCGGGCGCGGCGTTTCCGGAGACGATCTGCCAGCGTTCGCTTAATGAAAATTCTTTCTGATCCATCCGATTTACCTCCGTTTTTCCGGGAGACGGGATGTTCCGTCAGGACGGGAAGTGGTGCGAGAGCATGGTCAGCACCGCGTGCAGACCGGGACGGATGCTGTCGATGCGCAGGACCTCCTCGCGAGTGTGCGCGCCTCTCCCGGCGAAACAGCCGAACGCGAGCGACGGGATGCCGACCGAAAGCGGGATGTTGCAGTCGGTCGACGACGAGCCGAAGCGCAGTTCCTTTCCGAATTCGGCAAGGCATAAGTCGGAGGCCAAGCG
>JAZRXB010000005.1:0-2911 GCA_045600005.1 Eubacteriales bacterium
CGAGGAGCGGCTGAACGTGACGCTTGACTGGATCGCAGGCGACGCGGACCACGAGAAATTCATGGCGAATATCCGCACTGTTCTGATGGCGGGCGACGACGCTTATGATATCATTGACGCGGTCCAGTGGCGGGCTGTGCCGCAGGCGAACGAGGGAATGTATTACAACCTGATCGACGCGCCCTATCTCGACTTCGATCAACCGTGGTGGTCGAACGAATACATGAACGCAGTATCGGTCAGCCCGGATGTGCGGTACCTGCTGTCGGGCGACATTTCAGTCTGGCAGACGCGGCACATGAGCTGTATGTATTTCAACAAAAAAATCTTCGAGGCGAATTTCGGCGACTCGAACACGCTCTACGATACGGTTCTCGACGGAAAGTGGACCTATGATCTGCTGTACCGCTATGTCGAGGACAGCTATCAGGACCTGAACTCGAACGGCAAGACCGACGAGGGCGATCTGCTCGGCATCGGATCGGTCACCGGTTCGATGACCGACCATTTCACATACACTGCCGGGCTGAAGCTGACGACGCGCGACAAGGACGGCTATCCCGTACTGGTCGCGGATCAGTCGCGCAACGTGAAGCTGTTTGAAACGCTCTACCACCTGTATTATGAAAACGCCGGAACGATCATCATGCCCGGTACGGCAATGGACACCGATCTTGTGAAGTTCTTCACCGACGGCACGATGCTGTTTTACCCGAACCGGTTCTATCACACCGACTTTTTCCGCGATATGAAGGATCCTTACGGAATGATCCCGTTCCCGAAGCTCGACGAAACGCAGGAAAAATACATCGCGCTGGTGCATGACAGCACGACGCTCTGGGGCATTCCGATCACCTGTTCGGGCATTGATATGCCCTGCGCGGTCCTCGAGGCGATGTGCGCGGAAAACTACCGCACTGTCACGCCTGCTTACTACGAAGTCGCGCTGAAAGTGAAATACACGCAGGACGACGCTTCCGTGCGGATCATCGACATGATACACGACAATGTGACGACCGATTTCCTCTACGCGAACAATTACAGCCTGAGCGCCGCCGGCCGAATCGGAACCATCGGCAGAACGATGATGGAAAAACAGAGCAAGGACTATATGTCGGTCTATGACGCGGCGAAAAGCGCGGTCACGACAGACCTTGAGTCGCTGATCGAGCTTGCCAAAGACGTGAAATGAACGAAAAATATCCGTCCGCAGAAACTGCGGACGGATATTTTTTTACCGTTTCGCTCACGGTGCGGGACAGCGGTACTTTCGGGTACCGGCGGTACGGTTCAGCCGAGCCTATTCCAGTCGAACACCACGCCGACCGGGAAATCCTTCGCTTCGGCGAGACGGGCGTAAACGGCGGGCGCGTCGGCGGGCGAGACGACTTCGCTGATCATCGGCGAAAAATCAAAGCGTTTCGCGTCCAGTCCTGCGAGGATCACGCGGCAGTCGTCCATTTCGGTGAACACGCCGGAGTGCGATTCGGCGACCGGACGAGCGCCGCTGTGCGCGCCGATCAGCTCGATGCCGGGACGGTGAACGTCGTGATAGAAGTCGACCTCGGTCATCGTCCGCGTGCATCCGAGCAGGGCGACCCGTCCGAAGCGCGCGGTGCAGGAAAGCGCCGTTTTGAGCGCCTTCGGGTTTCCGGTCACTTCAATGACCGCGTTCGCGCCGCCGCCGGTCAGCTTTTTCACCTCGTCGGCATAATCGGGCGAAGCGGGGTCGAGAGCGTGATCCGCGCCCATCCGAAGCGCGTGCGCGCGGCGTTCGGGGTCAAGATCCGCCGCAATCAGCGGATACGCGCCCGACAGACGCATGAAGGGCAGAGCGAACAGTCCGAGCAGTCCCAGTCCGACGACCAGTCCGCTCTCGCCCAGCGCGATGCGCGTCTTGCGCACGGCGGCGAGGGAAAAACCGGCGATGATGATCTGCGAAGCGGTCAGCAGACTGACGGAATCGGGGAGCTTCACCAGCTCTTTGGTCGGAAGGGTGCTGTACTGCTGATGCCCGGCTCCGTGGACCATCACGCGGTCGCCGGGGCAAAAATCCGACACGCCCTCGCCGACCTCCAGAACGACGCCGCTGCCGCTGTACCCGGAGGAAGACGGGAAGCCGGAGCGGAAGCCGTCGCCTCCGTCCGGGTTGCCGGTGAGGACGGCACGTTCGGTCCCGGCGCTGAGCGCGGAAAAGGCGAGCTTTAAGCGGACCTCGCCGGGCGCGGGAGAGCGGTCGGCGATCTCGACAAGCTCAGCGTGATCGGCACGGGTGAAAACGATCTTTTTCATGAGTGATTCCTTTCGGTGATCGGTTTTGCGGTGAAAACCGGAATGATACCATCAGAATACCACAAAGCGGACGCCGGGTCAAGAGAAAAATCGGGGGAATCACTGTGAAAATCAATGATTCTGACTGTCAGAGGAGCCGTTTTCGTCCGAATGCTGCCCATCCGTGTTCTGAGCGGAGGAATCGGGCGCGAGTTTTCCCGACAGCTTTGCAAAAGCGTTCTGCGCGCTCTGCATCAGGCGGTCGGCGGCTTCGGAGACCTTCGCGCCGGTCGCTTCGGCGGAGGAACGGAATTTCTCGCCAGCGGATTCGGCGGACGAGCGGATCTTTTCGCCGGTCGCTTCGGCGGAGGAGCGGAGCTTCTCGCCAGCGGATTCGGCGGACGAACGGATCTTTTCGCCGGTCGCTTCGGCGGAGGAAAGGAACTTCTCGCCAGCGGATTCGGCGGAGGAGCGGATCTTTTCGCCTGCGTTTTCAGCGGCGGTTTTCGCGCGGCTGCTGACCGCTTCGGCGGACGAGCGGATCTTTTCGCCGGTCGCTTCGGCGGAGGAGCGGAGCTTCTCGCCGGCGGATTCGGCGGACGAGCGGATCTTTTCGCCGGTCGCTTCGGCGGAGGAGCGG
>JAZRXB010000006.1:0-14980 GCA_045600005.1 Eubacteriales bacterium
CGTCAGATTTCCCGTCAGACGAAACAAACCCCGGAAGGCATAGTACCTCCTATGCCGACGAAATTTGTACAGTATGACGGGAAAGATGCAGGCAAGCGTGCCATCAAGGCGAAAGCCGTGAATTGTGCGGTATTGCCTTAACAATTTTTTCGATACTTTGAATGCTCGAAGCATAATTCAGCGGACTAAGAGTAACAATCCGGATTTGACATACAGTCAGCCGGGGACGCGCAGAGTGTTTGGCAGGATGGGATCCTGCGGCGATATTTTTTCCATCCGCCGTGAAACTTTTTCTTGACAGACATCTGCGGTAGTGTTATAATAAAAACACACCCGATTCGGGAAATTTATGAAAAGAAACGGAGAAAATCACATGAAACAGAATTCTTCCGCGCAGAGAGCGGGAGCGCTGTCGCTCGCCGCGCTGATGCTCCTGTCCCTGCTTGCATCCTGCGGCTCCGCGCCCGCAGGAACGGTCGATACGACCGCCGCGCCGGATGAGACCTCCGCAGACGCCGAGACCGGTCCCGCCATTGAGGTCCCGGACACGAAATACGACGGCTTTACCTTCCGCATCCTCGGCGACAAGATCAAGGAAGGCGTGCTGAACAGTGAGATCGACGCCGACGAGGAGACCGGCGACGCGCTGAACGACGCCGTTTATATGCGCAACCGCCTGACCGAAGACAAATTCGGCATCGAGATCGTTCACGTGGAATCTTCCGGCGTCGCTGCGGATATCGGCAAGTCGGTCCTCGCGGGCGAGGACGCTTACGACTGCGCGCTCAATATGATCAGCGGCTGCTTTGCCATGATGGGTTCGGGTTATCTGACCGAGCTTGACAAGCTGACCTACGTCGACATTGATAAACCGTGGTGGAGCACCGAATCCATCAAGTCCTCCGCCATCGCGGGCAAACGCTTCATGCTGTTCGGCGACTACGGCTGGTCGGACAAGAACTGCACGTGGGCGCTCTGCTTCAATAAGGACCTGTACAACGAATACAAGCTGACCGAACCGTATCAGATGGTGCGCGACGGCAAGTGGACGATGGACGTTCTGGAAGAACACTGCAAGAACATCACGCAGGACGTCAACGGCGACTCGGTGCTGGATTATCACGACCAGTGGGGTCTGCTGTCCTCCAACACCGCTTCCATCGGCTTCGTCACCTCCTGCGGCATCCAGACCGCAAAGTCGACCGACGACGGCTTCGTCTATGACCTGACCAGCGAAAAGAACGTCACCGCGCTGTCGAAGATCTACAAGTTCTTCTCGAACGGCGACCTGCAGCTCCGCGCCGAAGCGATCACCGGCGTGTCGAACATCTGGACCGAGATCATCAACGTCTTCCGCGAGGGACGCGCTCTGTACCGCATCTCGATCATGAGCAACATCGCCGACCTGCGTGACATGGAGGACGACTTCGGTATCCTTCCCATGCCGAAATACGACGAGAATCAGAGCCAGTACTACACCACCATGCAGGCGTGGACCGGCAAGGCGCTCGTCGTTCCGCTCACCGCGTCCAACCTTGACCGCACCAGCGCGATCCTCGAATATATGTGCGGCGTATCGCCCGACACCGTGCGCAAGGCTTACTATGACGTGACGCTTCAGGGCAAGGTCGCGCGCGACACGAACTCGGTCGAAATGCTCGACCTCATCTTCAGCACGGTCGTCACCGACGTAGCGCTCGCCTACGAGACCGACAACATCAAGGCGACGCTCGTCAACATCATGAAGGCGGATTCGGACACCGTTTCCTCGACGCTCGCTTCCTCCAAGGCCGGCATCGAATCGGCGCTCCAGACGCTGTACGACAACATTTCGGCGCTCAAATGACCGATCCGTCCGGGACGGCGCTTTGCGGGATATCCCCTGTGGGATATCCCGTTTTTTTTACACAGCCGGGTGAATTTCGGCGCCGCTCGGCAGAATTATCAACTCAGAGTGGATAAAAACGGGGAAAACACTTGACAATGCGGTGGATTTCGCGTACAATAGTAGAGAAATACCGCAGGGGATCCCGCAGTTGAACAGGATAACGAAGAATAATCAGATTGCCGGGCGGATCCTCTGAATTACTAAAGAGGCGTACAGATATGATCAGCGAGGATTTCGCGCAGAAATTTTACCATCTCAGAAAAACGAACGGGATGACGCAGCAGAAGCTCGGCGAGCTGCTCGGCGTGAGCAACCGCGCCGTGTCGAAATGGGAGACAGGGCTTGCGCTGCCGTCGACCGAAAACGTATACAAGCTGTCGAAGATTTTTAACATCCCTGTGGATCATTTCTTCGCGCAGACCGCTGCTCCCGCCGCTTCCCGCGCCGCCGCTCCGGCTCCCGCCGAAACGATGGCGTCGCTGACCGAGCTTTACCGCATCGGACGCGGACCGTCCAGCTCGCATACGATGGGACCCGAAAAAGCGTGCGTCCTGTTCCGCAGAAAGTATCCGGACGCAGACCTGTTCCGCGTCGTGCTGTACGGCTCGCTCGCCAAGACGGGCGTCGGACACGGCGCGGACCGCGTGATCCGCGACACGCTCGCGCCGGTCCGCTGCGAGCTGGTCTTCGACCGGACGACGACCGGTCTGCCGCATCCCAACACGATGGATATGTTCGCGTACCGGAGCGGAAAACAGCTCGGCTTCTGCCGCGTCACCAGTCCCGGCGGAGGAAACATCGAACTGGACGGCGTACCGGTCGAGGAAAAGAAAGACGTCTATCCGGTTTCTTCCTTTGAAAAAATCGCCGCGTCCTGCCGGGAACGGCATATCCGGCTCTGGCAGTACGTCGAGTCGGTCGAGGGCGCGGAGATCTGGGATTATCTTTCCGAAATATGGTCCTGCATGAAAAAGAGCATTGCCGACGGACTGGCGTCCGAGGGCGTTCTGCCCGGCGGACTGGGCGTACAGAAAAAAGCAAAGCAGCTGCTGTCGCGTCAGCACATCGACGAAAGCCCGGAGACCCGTGAAAACCGTATCGTCTGCGCCTACGCCTTCGCGGTCAGCGAGCAGAACGCCTGCGCGGAACGGATCGTCACCGCGCCGTCCTGCGGCTCGTCAGGCGTCGTGCCGTCGGTGCTGTACTATCAGCAGCAGAAGCGCGGCTATTCCGACACCGAGATCCTGCACGCGCTGGCGGCGGGAGGCATCGTCGGCAATCTCGTCAAGACGAATGCTTCGATCTCGGGCAGCGAATGCGGCTGTCAGGCGGAGGTCGGCACGGCGTGCGCGATGGCGGCGGCTTCGCTCGGCGAGCTGTTCGGGCTGGACCTCGATATCATCGAATACGCGGCGGAGATCGCCATCGAGCATCATCTGGGGCTCACCTGCGACCCGATCTGCGGACTGGTGCAGATCCCCTGCATCGAGCGCAACGCCGTCGCCGCCATGAGAGCCATCAACGCGGTCAGCCTTGCCAGCTTCCTAAGCGATTCGCGCAAGATCTCGCTCGACAAGGTGATCAAGGTCATGAAGGAGACCGGCGACGACATTTCAAACCGTTATAAGGAGACTGCCGAGGGCGGTCTTGCCAGATTGAACGTAAGCTCGGAACAAAACCTCTGAGAAAGGATGAATATCATGAAAAAACAGCTTTTTCCGCAGCCTGATTTCGCCAGAAGCGAATGGCTGAATCTGAACGGCGCGTGGGAGTTCTCGTTCGACGAGCCGCGCTATGACCGTACCATCGAGGTCCCCTATCCGTGGGGTTCGCCGCTGTCCGGCATCGAAGAATCGAAGAACGGCACGGGCTTCTACCGCCGCACGGCGGAATGGAACCCGGCAGGGGAACGTATCTTTTTGATCTTCGGCGCGGTCGATTACACCTGCGTGGTCCGGGTCAACGGGGCGCCGGTCGGCTCGCACCGCGGCGGCTACGCGCCCTTTGAGTTCGATGTGACCGATCTGTGGAAACGGGACGGTGAAAACACCGTCGAGGTTTCCGCGACCGATACCGCCGCCCGCTCGCAGACCTACGGCAAGCAGGGCTACGGCGACGCGCGGGGCATCTGGCAGACCGTCCGTCTCGAAGCGCGTCCGGCGGCGTATCTCGCGTCCTTCCGCGTCGAGACGAAGCTCGACGGAACGGTGACGTATGAGATCGAGACTGCCGGCGCTCCCGACGGCTCGGCTGTGAACGCCGCATTCGGCGAGATCACCGGGACCGCGCAGGTCACGGACAACCGCGCCGTGCTGACGCTTCACATCAGTGACCCGCTTCTCTGGACTCCCGAAGAGCCGAACCTGTACGACGGAACGCTGACGCTGACTGCGGACGGAAAATCCGACGTTGTTTCGACCTATTTCGGCGTCCGCGAGATCGGAACCGGCGTGTTCGGCGAACACGGCGTGCGCTATCTGACGCTCAACGGCAAGCCGTACTATCTGAACGGCGTGCTTGACCAGTCGTTCAATCCGAAGGGCTTCTTCACGCTGCCCTCCGACGAGGACTGCAAGGAAGAGATCCTCCGCTTGAAGCGCATCGGCATCAACATGGCGCGCATCCACATCAAGGCGGAGGAACCGCTCAAGCTGTACTACGCCGACCGTCTGGGACTTCTCATCATGGAAGACCTCCCCTGCTTCTGGGGCGATCCCGAACCGGACACGTGCGCACAGTATGAAAAGGAGCTGGAGTGGCAGGTCACGCGCGACCGGAACCATCCGGCTGTCTTCTACTGGGTCGTCTTCAACGAGACGTGGGGACTTTTCACCCGCTTTAAGGACGAAACCGGCGCGGAAAAGCGCGAATATAAAAAAGAGACCGCCGAATGGGTCGAAAAATGCTGCCGCCGCGTCAAGGCGCTTGACCCGACCCGCCCGGTCGAGGACAACTCGGTCTGCAACCGCGACCACACCGTGACCGACGTGAACACGTGGCATTTTTATTCCAACGGCTACACCCGCGTCAAGGGCGTGATCGACGGCTTCTGTAAGGGCGCTTATGTCGGCTCGAAGGAAAACTACAAGGAAGGCTATACGATGGGCGACGTTCCCTGCATGAACAGCGAGTGCGGCAACGTCTGGGGCGTCACCGGAAACGCGGGCGAAAGCGATATTTCGTGGCAGTACAAGTACATGATGAACGAATTCCGTCTGCACGATAAGCTCGGCGGCTTCGTCTTCACCGAGTTCCACGACGTGGTGAACGAATTCAACGGCTATTACAAGATCGACAATTCCGACAAGGACTTCGGCTACGACGAGTACGGCATGACGATCCGCGACCTCCATTCGCAGGATTATCTGGGCGCGGACTATGCGCCGATGACCACCGTGAAGCCGGGCGACGTCGTGACGCTGCCGATGTTCGGGTCGAGCTTCACCGATCTGCGCCACAAAAAGACGCTTGAGGTCATGTGGCAGCTTCGCGTGAACGATCCGGTCGACGGCGACTATATCGCCGACGACGGCGTATACAGCATCGTCTGGAACGGTTACGGGACCTTCCCGGCGGGCGCGATCCGCACGGTCATGCCCGATCACGACGGCACGGCGCTGCTTTCGTGGACGCTCTGCGACGGCGGCGAGCGCGTCATGTCGAACGGCGTGCTGTTCGATATCGCATCGGAGCGCGAGGACTGCCTGTCGCTCGAACCGAAGGAGTTTGAAGCGGAGGGCTTCACCCGCGCGTTCGACGCACAGGAGGGAAACAAGAAGAACGGTCTGGGCTGCGGCGCGCTGCGCGTCACGGTGAAGACCGCCGACATTCCGGGCTTCGCAGAAGCGAACAGTCTGCGTCTGCTCTTCGAGGCTTCGACCCGTGCGCCGATGACGCACGACTTCCCGGACGGCGCCGCCGGCGAGCGTACGGACGGAAGCTATATGCTCGGCTACCGCTGCGACCCCGGCGCAAACCGCAATTCCTTCCCGCAGACCGACGAGGTCCCCTATCCGGGTACGCTTGAGGTCGAGCTGGACGGCGAACGCTTCGCGTCCTTCGCGCTGGAGGACTGCCCGGCGGATTCGCGCGGCGCGCTGTCGCATCATTATCAGGCGGTCGACAATCTGCTCGACGAAGCGGGAAGCTACGGCAGGCTCTGCGATGTGAAGCTCCCGTCCCGTCTGCTTATGAAGCTGAAGGAGAAGGACAGCTTCACGCTGACCTTCCGCGAGACCGAGGAAAGCGGTCTGTCGCTGTTCGGCAGAAAGAGCGGTCGGTACGGCATCGGCGTGATCCTGAAAGCCGAATAATACGGGGGAAAACAATATGAGCAGCTACCATCTTTCCGAACACATCCGTCCGACGTCGGTAAGCTACGGCTTCGGCATGGAGGACTACTGGGTCTGGTGCGGCTCCGCCATTCGGGGCGAGGACGGACTTTACCATATGTTTTCGGCGCGCTGGCCGAAAAAGTACCCGTTTTTCACGGGCTACGTCGTCGGAAGCGAGATCGTCCACGCCGTTTCCGAGAAACCGGAGGGACCGTATACCTTCCGTGAGGTCGTGCTGGGCGACCGCGGCGAGGAATACTGGGACGGGCGCATGACGCACAATCCGTCGATCGTGAAGTGCGGCGGCACCTACGTGCTGTTTTACATCGGCGCGACCTACAAGGGACCGCGTCCCACGCCGGAGGAGCTCTGCGGACCGGAGCGCAATCCGGTGGTCGACGAGTGCTATTCGACCATCCGCATCGGCGCGGCGACCTCAAAGTCGCTGAACGGTCCGTGGGAACGCCGGGACGAGCCGGTCTTCGTCGCCGACCCGAACGGCTGGGACTGCACGGTCGTCACGAATCCCGCGCCCTGTGTATGCGCGGACGGCAGTATCCTGATGTACTACCGCGCGAACACGCCCGGACGGCTTTGCATCGGCGTCGCGCGTTCAAAGGACGCTTCGATGAAGTTCGAGCGGATCCTCGATCATCACATCTTCGTCGATCATCCCGAGATCAACGTCGAGGACCCCTTCGTCTGGCAGAACGGCGACCATTTTGAGATGATCGCAAAGGATCTGAACGGCAAGAGCTGCGGAACGCTGTTCGGCGGCGTGCATCTGACGTCGCGCGACGGGCTTTCGTGGGACTACGCCGAAGATCCCTGCGCCTACACCAGAACGGTGAAGTTCCTCGACGGGACCGAATCCGAAGCGTACCATCTGGAACGTCCGAATCTGACCATCGAGAACGGCAGACCGATCCTCATGAGCTGCGCATACGGCACGGCATACAGCGAAAAGGACCGCGCTCCGCAGCCCTACGGCGGCAAGTTCGCGCTGATGGAGATGAGCAAAACGCTCATCATCCCGCTCGAATAAGGCGGCGGGCGTCCGAGCTTCGGACCGATCCGGTCTGTTAATGAAAATACGTGAAGCGCGAAAGCCCGGTTCCCATGAGGTTAATTTATTCCTGACGAATCAACTGATCGCAAGCAAAACGATAACCGGCTTATAGCTGATTGTTTAATGCTTAGAGATGACAAACGTTATAATAAAATCCGTTTTTATGTCGGCTTTGCCGACATAAAAACACCTCTAAGGCGAGCCAGTGCGGGCCCTCGCGCCGCGGGGAGCCGACAAAACTTTGTTTTGTCGGCGGCGATAAGCGCGAGTACCGATTGTAAAACGAAGTTTTACAATCGACTGATAACCGGCTTATTCAAGGAGAAAAGCCTGCGGCAGTTCCCTGATACCGCGGACAAATAGACCGATATCACCGAACTGCTCCGGACGTTCGCAATTAAGATCGTCATTCACGAACGGAAGAAGAAGCACGATAAAATGCTCATCGGCAGATCGGCCTTTACCGCCGGGGAATCTGAGGAAAACGATGAAACGGGATCCGCTTCACAGCGGATCCCAAACAAAAGGAAAGGACGGACAGCCGAAACTGTCCGTCCTTTTCATAAGCGCCGTCTTACGCATGATCATCTTTATGAGAAGCAGCATAAGCGCTGTTTTTTTGTCGGAGCCATTGGTTCCGGCCCGAAACCGTCGGTCCCGGTGTGAAGCCGTCGTCTAATGTCTTCGTCCAGCGCCGCCGCCGCGTGAGGAGCCTCCTCCGCCGCTGTTATGGTGGCTGCTCGATGAGCTGCGATGGCTGCTGCTCGATGAACTGTGATAACTGCCCGATGAACCGTGGTAGCTGCTGCCCGACGAGCTGTGATAACTGCCGGACGAACCATGATAACCGCCCGACGAACCGCGATATCCTCCGGATGACGACCCCAGCCCGAACAGCAGTCCAAGCAGTCCGAGCAGACACCCCGAATTCTCTCCGGAAAGAGATTTTATAAAGGCTTTGATGATAATATAAAAAATAAACAGTTCAAGAAGCGTGACAAACAGATCGGAATCTTCGTCTTCTTCCTGCCCGACTGCGCCGGACGTCGGCTGAAGGATCAGCAGTCCGCCGGAACCGGTCGGCGATGCGATCGGTTCGACGGCATAAATCCCGCAAAGCTCTCTGTACAGCGCGTCAAAGACCTTCAAAACGCCTTCGTCGTACTGCTCTGCGGCAAAATCCGGTTCGAGGTACGCTTCAAGCAGATTTCCGATCCTGCCGCTGGGGAGAAGTCCTTCAAGTCCTTTTCCCTGCATACAGAAATAATCGTCGTCGCCGATGGAGAGCAGAAGCAGCACGCCGTTGTTCTCCTTCTTCGAGCCGATGCCCCACGAGTTGAACAGATTGTAACAGTACTTTTCAAGGTCGCCGTCCCGAACGAAGTCGGTCACGACCACGACCAGCTGCGCGCCGCACTCCTTATACATCTGCTCGTTGGCTTCGAGAATGTATTCCTTTGTGGTCTCGGTCAGCCTGCCCGACCAGTCGTTGACATAAAAACAGTCTTCCGGGTCGGGAAGCTCCAGACCATACACCGGCAGCACTGAGAACAGCGCCAGTACGGTGAGAAGCGCCGCAAGGACGCCTCTCCCCAACACCGGGCGCCGTCTTCTGTCCGCCCTCATGCCGCGCATCAGTCGAAGAGCTGAACCGGCTCCACCCCTAGCAGCCGGGCAAGCTGTGCGGTCGGGAAGCCTTTCAGCATCTCATTGAACTCGCGGGCGAGATCATTGTAGTCGTTATGTGCGATCCGCTGCTTTGCCGACAGAATGTCATCGTGCAGACTGGAACGGAACTCCCGGTCAGCCGTCTTCATTTTGTTCGGGTCCAGCGTCTGATAGACATTTTCCGTCGCTTCGACCAGCTGCTTCATGGCTTCGTACTTTTCACGGATCGTGGAAGCCGAGCCGTATACGCCGCGGGCGTTTTCAAGCGCGGTCAGCGCCGGATCTCCGTCGATCGACCTTTTGGCGACGGTGATCAGATTGCCTGCTGTCGCGTCCATGTATTTCAGATCGCCGTTGATGGAATACCCTTCCAGCTCGGTTTCACCTGCGGTGTAGAAATAGTCCTCCACCTTGCTGCGCGCCGCCTTCAGCGAACGCGAGCTGCCGAGAAGGGTGGACAGAATGATCGACACGATCAGAATAAGGATCGCGATCGGTCTTGTTTTCAGTAGTTTCAACAGTGTCTCCCTGCCTTTGTCCGTTGAAAATCATTCGGTTCAGAGCCGCTCAGCCGCGCATGGCGAGCAGCTTCTTTTTCAGTTCGTCCTCGATCCGCGCCAGCTCAGCCTCAGCCTCGCGGCGCTTCTGACGACCGTCGTCCTGAATGTGCATCACTTCGTCCAGCGTTTCGATCAGCGACTGATTGGTCTGCTTGATCGTGTCGATGTCGACGATGCCGCGCTCGGAAGCCTTCGCGGTCTCGATGGTCGAAACCTTGAGCATCTCGGCGTTGCGTTTCAGAAGCTCGTTGGTCAGATCCGTGACCTGCTGCTGCGCCTTGAGCGCTTCCTCGGAGTGAGCAAGACCGAGCGCGATGACCATCTGGCTCTTCCAGAGCGGAATGGTGTTGACGATGGTCGTCTGGATCTTTTCGCACATGACCGTGTCGTTGTTCTGGATCAGACGGATCTGCGGCGCCATCTGGATGGAGATCGTGCGGGTCAGTTCAAGGTCGTGGATCTTCTTTTCAAAGCGGTTGCACATGGCGGCCAGATCGTTGGCGGCCTGCGTGTCCTCCGGCAGATTGGTACGCTGCGCCTTCTCGATCAGAGCGGGAAGCGTGGTTTCACGGACTTCCTGCAGCTTCTGCTTGCCGGCGAGGATGTACATCGAGAGTTCCTTGAAGTTGGCAAGGTTTGCGCCGTAGAGCTGATCCAGCACGGCGACGTCCTTCATCAGACGGGTCTGATGACCTTCGAGAGAGTCCGCGATCTTCTCGACGTTGACCTCCACCTTGTCGTATTTTGCCTTCATCTGATCGAGCTTGCCGGTGGATTTCTTGAAAAGTCCGAGGAAGCCCTTGCTCTCCTCCGCTTCAAAATCCTTCAGCTCGCCGACCAGATCGGTGATCATGCCGCCGACCTCGCCGAGGTCCTTCGTGCGGACGTTGTTCAGCGCGCTGTCGGAGAAATCGGCGATCTTCTGCTGTGCGCCCGCGCCGAACTGCAGCACGATGTTCGGGTCGGTGATATCGATTTTGGCCGCGAAATCCGCGACCATTTTCTGCTCGGCGGGAGAAAGCGTGACCGCCATCTCGGGTTCGGGTTCCGGGACCTTGACCGTCTCGACTGCCGGAGCGGACTCCGGCGTATTTCCAAAAGGCGTGAGAGTAAGCTCAGGCACGGTATTGTTTTCCATCTTTCGGTTCTCCTGTTCAAATATTATGATTTTTCATCGGATGCCCGGATCATTCAGATCCGTCACTGTTTGCCGAGTCCTTCTCCGGCGAGCATGGTTTCAAGGACCTTGATGTCCGATGTGATATCGACGACCTGATCCTCGTAAAGACTGTTGAGCTGCTTTTCAAACGCGGGACCGATGGTGTCAAGGATCCCGTCGATCCCGGCGAGAGTTTTCTTCACGTTTTCGGGCTGGAGCTTTTCGGCGCTCAGTTCGAGATAGGTATTCATCAGCTTTTCCAGCGTCGGGAGATAGTAGTTCATAAACCGGCGGATGCGGGTCACGCGGTCCGGGTTCTTGGAAACATACTGGAAGATCGTGTCCAGCACCTCGCGGATATGCGACAGCCGGAGCGCAACGGACGGGTCGTATTTTTCGAGCGTCGGCACCATCTCGTCGAACTTCCGCACGTATTCCGCGCCGGAAGAGATCACGGCGTCCACATCGTCGATCCCCGCCTTCGGAGGCGTGTAGGGGATCGGAACATATTCGATCCGCGGCTTGATCAGATGCCCCAGAATGAGTAATTCCGCCGCTGTGATCAGAGCAATGATGAAAAAATGTCCGAGCTTGTACATCGGGCAGAAAAGTGCGTAAAGGAACCAGCTGACTGCGGCCGCATAATAGGGCGCGACCGATTTATGGCGGACCTCACGATACCGCGCCGCATCCTTGCGGGGATCGGCGGGAGCAGGCGTATTGTTCATCGGCATACCACCTTTCATTCAGTACGGATCGATTGGCCTGTTTTGCATACAGCCGTACTGTTTACATTTTTATTATATCATAAAAAGAGCGGTTTGTATAGATATCGTTTGAAATTTACAATTTATAAACAGTTTGTCACAAAATTCACCGAAGTTTACGTTCTCCTCCGAGACTCGTCACCGGATAACCCGCCGCAGCCAGCACATCCATCGCTTCCGCGAAGCGTTCTTTTTTCACAAATACATAATCCGTATTGTACGTGGAGAGGACGAACACGCCGATCTTTGCTTCCGCCAGCAGAGCTGTCAGCCTTGCTAAAAGCCCGATGATGGAAAAATCCAGTATGCCTCTTACGCGAAAGCCGCGCCAGCCGTCCTCTCTGTCAATGCAGTTCCCCGGCGCAAGCTCCGTCGGGCAGACAAGCGAACATTCCCCGTCGGTCCGTCCCGTGAAAACGAACGGCTCGCCGAGATCGATCCCTTCATAATTCCCCACCTTGCAGACCGTAAAATCACGGTCAAGCGTTTCAAGCGCAGGCATCCGTATGACCAACCTTTCTCCCAATTTTCAGATGGCTGTTCCCAGCCGCAGAACAGCGTCCCGAAATTCGTTTAATCTTCCATCTCCGGATATTCCCGGAGCAGCGCGGCGTTTTCGGCGGCGGACTGCTCGTGATATTCCCGGTAAGTGATCAGTCCGAACCGTTTTTTCACGTCGGCGACCGTCAGAGACGGGTCGTTCGACGAGACCGTAAAGAGATTGCCGCGCGGCTCGATCTCGACCGATACGCGGTCCCCATAGACCGCGCGCAGCTTTTCCGGTACGCCGGTGTGATGATCGAAATGAAACATCTCCGCGCCGAGATCAAGCTCCGCCGTCACGCAGTCGTTCCACGCCGAGCTTTCGGCGGCCGTATCGCCGAAGGAATTGATGACCCGGCTCTCCGCCGACCAGACCGACGTGACGATCGCATACCCATGCACCGCCGCGTAAGCGTTCAGCAGGTTCCCGCCGTGATACGCCGCCGGCCAGACGACGAGCTGCGCGCCCTGCCGTTCCAGCTCCGCCCAGCCTTCGCGCCAGCCGATGTCAAAGCAGACCGCAAGACCGATCTTTCCGATGTCCGTGTCGACCGTGACGACCTTCGAGCCGGGCAGTCCGCCCGTCTGAACGGCGCGGAAGGTGATATATCGCTTGCGGTAACATCCGATCACGTTCCCGGCGCGGTCGATCACACAGCTTGTGTTGTAACGTTTTCCGGGATACGCCTTCGATGGTTCTTCGAGCGAGACGACGAGATTGGTATGCAGCTTCGCGGCATACTGGCGCGCCAGCTCGAGCGCGGCGGCGTTGTTTGCATCCGACGCGGGATTGTCCCGGTCTCCGGTCGAGATCAGCACCTCTTCCGGGAAGCAGACGAGATCGGGCGCAGTCTTTTCAAGGCTCGCCAGTTTGCTTTCCAGCGTTTTCAGGATATCCTCCTGTGTGCGTCCCCAGTTCCGTGCCGTGAAGGATACGATTCTGGATTTCATGAGCTTCTCCCGTCAGGCAGTTCACACAATGATCCGAACCGGCTTCGCTCCCGGCATAAAGGAGTCCACCTCGTAGGCGTTGGTGTATGCCTTATGTCCTTCCCGGTCAACGACGCGGAAACGGACATAGCCGAAGCGCTCCGGGTCAACGTCAAAGGACGCCTCTGTGATCGGCGAGCCGTCCGCCGACGCCGCGCGCTCGCCGAGCCGTCCGAGCGTGTTCATGCAGATCTCGGCGGCTTCGCTCGTCTGAATGGTCACGCGCCCGTCCTCATAGTACAGCGCTCCGATCTCCGGTCCGGTCGAAGCGTAGAAGCGTCCCGCTTCGAGCGAAGCGATGACCGTCGGATAGTCGAGCTTCTCCGCGTTCACCATGATCCACCCGCCGAAACGGTCCTTCAGACCGTGATTGTCGTCGGTCGCCGCCGCGTACAGACGCTTGCCCGAACGGAGCATCCCGTCCCAGACCGATTCGCTGTCCGAAAGACCGGAAAGGACGTGCGCACCGTGATTGTAGATCTCCACCGCCCACGCGCCCTCGTAGCACGCGCAGTCCTGATCGCCGATCAGCGACCACATCGGATGGTTGATCATGACAAGGAAACCGGTCTCGTTCGCGGTCCGGATGATGCGGTTGATGTTCGCGGGATAATAGTGCAGGTCGCGCAGCTCTCCCGCGTAAACGATGGCGTCCCGTTCCTCCCCGGTCAGCTTGCCGCGCCGGATCAGCCACTCGACCGTTTCGGGGTGATAGCCGACGTGCGTCGTCAGCTCCGGCGTTCTGGCGATCAGATTCAGATCGACGACCTTTCGCAGCGCGTGCGGCACGGCGAGATCGTCGCTTCGGATGCTGATCTCATACGCGGTCAGCGCGAGAAAATCCGGCTCGGTCAGCTCGTTATGCGTGCGCAGATGGTCGTGATCGCTGAACGCGAGAATGGAGTAGCCTTTTTCCCGGTACGCCGCTTTCATTTCCTCCGGCGTCAGACAGCCGTCCGAACAGTTCGTATGGGAATGCAGATTCGTTTTATAATACCGTCCCGAGGACGGCAGAAGTTCGGTTTTCATTTTGAGTTCGGATTCCTTTCAGTTCGGCGCGGCGTTTCGTTCATGAGCGCCGCTTTTCGTTCAGGATCGTATCCACAACGCCGGCGATGCCGTCGCAGACATATTCGGCGGCTTCCTTCGCCGCGTCCACACCGGTGTTCATCGCGCAGCCGTGGAAGCGTGCTAACATCGCAAGATCGTTGTAATTATCCCCCGCCGTCCATACGTCGTCCGGGTCGACGCCGAGCGTCTTGGCCAGTCTGGCGACGCCCTCTCCCTTATCGGTCCCGGCGGGCGGCAGGTCGATGCAGCGCCCGTTTAACAGCGGATTCAGATAAGCGCCATAGCGTTCGGCGATCAGACCGGCGGCGTATACCGCTTCCTCCGCCGTTTCGCAGCGGGTGTTCGCCATATAGAAGCGGGACAGACTGTCAAGCCCGCTGTGCGGCAGATAGACCGTCCGCCCCGGCGTTCCGCCGTCCGGACAGTCCGGGTGAAAATCGAACCTCTGCCGCAGCGCCGCAAAGCCGCAGGAATTCCGGCAGACTTCAAACACCGTCTCCGCCAGCGAACGCGCGAACGGCTTTCCGCCGACCGGGAGCGTTCCGTCAAGCGGAGCCGTCTCGAACAGCAGCTCGCCCGCCCGGTCGAACGCCAGCGCGCCGTTCAGCGACACAATAAAATCAAACTCGAATTTTCCTTCTCTGCTGAACGCCTGCCAGCTTCCGCGCCAGTCGCGTCCGGTGACGATCCCGAACAGTCCGCCCGCCGCCCGGAACCGCCGGACCGCTTCCAGCGTATCCTCCGTCAGTCCGCCCCGGCTGAAGGTCCCGTCGTAATCCGAGGCGAGAATCGTTCGTTTCATTCTGATGTCCATGTCTTTCTCCGTAATAGCCGATTGTTTCATGCTTTGAGATGACAAACGTTATAATAAAATCCGTTTTTATGTCGGCTTTGCCGACATAAAAACACCTCTAAGGCGAGCCGGGGCGAG
>JAZRXB010000007.1:0-12136 GCA_045600005.1 Eubacteriales bacterium
GGCAATACCGCACAATTCGCGGCTTACGCCTTGATGGCACGCTTGCTTGCATCTTTCCCGCCATACTGTACAAATTTCGTCGGCATAGGAGTTACTATGCCATCCGGGGTTTGTTTCGTC
The DNA here is from genome assembly GCA_045600005.1 of Eubacteriales bacterium. Lineage (GTDB taxonomy): Bacteria > Bacillota > Clostridia > Oscillospirales > CAG-272 > Flemingiibacterium. Next base: position 121 of record JAZRXB010000007.1, read on the forward strand.
TGACGGGAAATCTGACGGCGCAATCGCACCATCAGAACTGTGCGGTATTGCCTTAACACTTTACGAAAATCAGAAAAGAGAGAATCAATATGCAGAAGAAAGCGCTTGTTGTGATCGACCTCCAGAACGACATCACAAAGAATTACCGTGAGATCATCGCTCCCGTGAACGCCGCCGTCGAATGGGCGGAAAAGCAGGGGATGACCGTGGTCTACATCCGCCACGAGAATATCACGGACGGGACCCGTACCTTCAAGCCCGGCACAAAGGGGGCGGAGCTTGTCCCGGAGCTGAGGGTCGTGTCGGACCACGTTTTCGTCAAGACCAAGAGCAATGCGCTGACCAGCGAAGCGTTCGCTTCCTTCATCGCGGAGAACGGGCTCACGGAGTTCATCGTCTGCGGCGCGGACGCGGCTGCCTGTGTGAAATCCACCTGCTTCAACATGGCAAAGGCGGGTTATGCCGTCACCGTCCTCTCCGACTGCGTGACGAGCTACGACAAAAAGAAGATCCCCGAAATGCTCGCCTACTATGAGAGCAAGGACTGCGAGCTGAAAACGTGCGCGGAAATCATCGGCTGAGACGGAAATTTCAAAGGGAAATGACGGGACCCCGTGCCGTGTCCGGCAGGTCCTCCGGAAAAAACGACCGGTCTGTCAGGACCTCTCACAGCTGTGCGTCCATGGCGCACGGCGCGGAGCGTTTTTTGCAGACCGGTCTGCCGTCTGTCGGGACAGTCGTTCCATCGCATCGATCAAGCCGAATGAACACGGTCGAACCGGACGTAAGCAGTCGAGCCGGACGTAAGCAGTCGAACCGGACGTAAGCAGTCGAGCCGGACGAACACGGTCGAGCCGGACGGGTACGGTCGAGCCTATCCCCAAACGCCGCTCCCGCCGGACATGAAATGTCCGGCGGGACTGTTTTATTGCAGTTCGACCGCTTCGCCGCCGAGAAGCAGACAGACCGCGTTTTCGTAGTCAAGCTCGGAGGAAAACGTCCAGATCCATGTCCGGAGAAGACGGCCGGGATCGTCCGGGTCGGCGCGGGACGAGGAAGAACCGCCGGTGATCGTGTTCCGACTTTCCCACGCCGCGATCTCCTCCGCCGAAGCGTCCCGCCATGTGCCGTCGTCATTCAGGACGACCATGCCGCCGCCCATCCGGTACGCCGAGCTCTGAGGGACGCAGCTGCCGTCGCGGTACTGAATGCCGACTTCGGCGAACTCCGTTCCGCCGGGATCATCCGACGCGGCGCAGTCTCCGGTCAGCATCAGCGAGAGCGGGGAGATGCGCACCTCGCGCAGATGGAGCGGGCAGGTCACGCACTCCTCCTCGCTGCCGAACGGACGGAACGCCGGGGTGATCTCAAGGTCAAGCGGGATGACCTTCGATATGTCCTCATAGTCCAGCGTGAAGACCATGCTCCACTTGCCGGTGAGCAGCGTCTGCTTCTGCTGCGCTTCAAAATCAACGGTGAAGACCGTACTCACTCTGACCGCGAGGTCGTCCCCCCGTTTCAGATCCCCGCTTTTGATCCCGCAGCACATCCGGTAGACGACAGAACCGTCCTCCGCCGTCTCGCGTCCCAGCTCGCGCTGGTTCCAGCTGTGGGAACCGTCCGCTTTCGGCAGGCGGAAGATGCTCCACACCCGGTCGATATCGGTGACGAAATAGAGGTTTTTGTCGGTCAGCCCGGAGTTCGGATCTACGATGATGTCGAAGAACACGTCAGCGGCCTGTCCGTCTCCGACGATCCCCTTCATTTCGAGCCGGATGCCGCCGCCGGACGAGGAATACGCCACGCTGCGCGGGACAGAGGTCATGCCGTCGATCAGGTCGTACCCGCCGTGAAACGTCTTGTCAAGGTAAAAGGACAGATCGGCGGGCGAGACGGCGGAGATCCCGGCAATCAGCAGGACAGCCAGCGCCGCTGCGATCAGCAGGATCCTTCCGGGACCGGACCGGCGCGTTTTCTTTGAGGATCCCGCCGCTTTGGCGGCTTCATCGAGATACGCCGCGTCGATCTGAGTGAGCGCGTCTTCCAGACATTCTTTTTTCATAAGTCGATTCCTTCCTTCTCAAGTTTTTTCCGCAGTTTTTCGCGAAGCCGCGTCAGCCGCACGCGCAGCGTTCCCTCGCGGACGCCGAGCGACGATGCGAGCACGGAGAGACTTTCCTCAAACCAGTACCGCCGCAGAAAGAGGATGCGGTCTTCCTTTTTCAGTTCTCCGAGAAAGGCGTTCAGCGCGTCCCGCAGCTGACCGGGATCAGCGTCCGGTCCGGGCGCCGAGATCAGCTCTTCGACCGCGCCGAGCTCCAGCACTTCTCCCGCGTTCCGCTTTGCCGCTTTTGCGTCCCGACGCTTTTTGAGGGCGAGGTTGCGCACGACGCGAAGCAGATAGGCGGAAACGGGATACGGCTGTTCCGGCGGGATGCGGTCCCACAGGACGGCAAACGCTTCGCTGACGCATTCCTCCGCGTCCTCCCGGCTTCCCGTGATGTTCTGCGCCGTGCGCAGGCAGAACGTTCCGCAGGTCTCCTGTAATTCCCGGAGCGCCCGCTCGTCCCGCGCGTCAAACAGAGCGAGCAGATCGTCGTTTTCCATGCTGTCAAAAGTCTCCTTTCCGAAGGATTTTTGTCGATTGTAAAACTTCGTTTTACAATCGGTACTCGCGTTTATCGTGGCTGACAAAATTTATTTTGTCGGCTGACAAAATTTATTTTGTCAGCTATCCCCGAGATAATATCGGCGCGAGGGCTCGCCCCGGCTCGCCTTAGCGGTGTTTTTATTATAACGTTTGTCATCTCTAAGCATTAAGCAATCGGCTGAAAGGACTGCGTTTGATCCTTCACCATGATACTACCGTTTTCATCGGGAATGTTACATTCCGCCGGGGATTTTTTCCGCGGAAGGGACAGAATACGGCAAAAATCCCGAAAACTATTGAAATCCGTCCGGTTTTGTGTTATCATGAAACCGAAGCGGCGCGACCGTTTGCCGGCGCCGGACGAAAATGCGAGGAGAGCTTTCGCGGCGTGAAAAGTTTTCACGGCGCGAAAAGCGGTCATTAAGGATGAAAAAAGAACTTTTACGGAACGCTCTTGTGAAATTTCTCAGCGGACTTTTTCTCATGGGACTGTTACTGTTCCTGCCCGCCGGAACGATCCGCTTTGCGGGCGCGTGGCGGCTGATCGCGCTTTTATTTGTCCCGATGCTGATCTTCGGGATCGTTCTCTTTGCGAAAGCGCCGGAATTATTGAAAAAGCGTCTGAACAGCAGAGAATCCTCCGGCGTGCAGAAGCAGGTGATCTTGCTCTCCGCGCTGGAATTTCTCGCCTGCTTTGTGCTGGCGGGATTGGATTTCCGGTTCGGATGGTCGAAGCTGCCGGTCTGGCTGATCGCCGTATCGTCGGCGCTGTTCGTGGGAAGCTACGGTCTGTACGCGGAAGTGATGCGGGAAAACGCCTATCTTTCCCGGACGGTGGAGGTGCAGGAAGGGCAGAAGGTCGTCTCAACTGGTTTATACGGGATCGTCCGGCACCCGATGTATTTCAGCGTTGTGCTGCTTTTCTGGGCGATGCCGCTGGTGCTCGGCTCCCTGTATGCGTTTTTTGTCATGCTGCCGTTTCCGCTTCTTCTGGTCCGCAGGATCAAGAATGAGGAAAGGATTCTGGAGAAGGGGCTGCCGGGGTACCGGGATTATGAGCGGAAGGTCCGCTGGCGGCTGCTGCCGTTTATCTGGTGATTTCAGGAAACCGAAAGGCTGTCGGACAAAACGTCCGACAGCCTTTCGGCGTGTAAGAAGGACACTGCATACATCGGAGCTTCGCGGCGAAAACGATTCCCGTTCCCGAACCGTAAAGGGTAGGGAGCATACATCGGGAGCTTCGGCATGAGGGGCAGACGCCTTTGCGCCGCACGCTTTGTCACGGGGGAAGGACGTCTTTGTCTGCACGAATCGGCGCAGAGAGCGGGAAAACGGCTGCCGTTCGGCTTAACAGGAAGCCATGTACCCGAACACCGTGCAGTCAACGACTGCCGGGGTGACGCCCTTCGGCGAACCGACGATGCGAAGCCTCACATAGCGGCAGACCCTTTCCGGGAAGACGCGGAAATCAATGCCGAGATCCTCTTCCGACGCGGAACGGTCGGAAAGCGGGAACCATTCCTCCGGCTTTTCCTCCGTGCTGCCTTCGAGTAAGTAGCGGAACGGTCCGGGACGCACGCCGTTTATATAGTCAAGTCCGATCTCGCGGAAAAACAGCCGCAGCGCGCCGACGCGGTACGGATCCTTGAGGTCGAACCGGAGCGTCGGTTCGGGGTCGCCGTCCGCCGGCTGCCAGAAGGTCAGCGCACTGCCGTCGCAGGAATAGAGCGCGTCCCGTCCCGGCGCTTCGGAGGAAGCGGTCGGACGGCTCCACCCGTTCAGCGGCAGATAACCGACGCTTTCACCGGCGCGTAAGGTCCCGGGGGCGAAGCGCGGCGTGTCGGTCACGCCGTGCGGACAGAACATCTCCCCGTTTTCGTCGATCTCCACGCGGTCCATGCCGATGCGCCGCTCGTACATATGATAATACGGCACGGCGACGGTGTAGAACGCCCACAGCGTGTCATCCGGTCCATGCTCCACGCAGCCGTGTCCGCAGCCGCGGACGATGCCGGTCGTGTGACAGGTCAGCGGATTACGCTTCTGACAGATGAACCGGTCCATCGGACCTTTATCCGAATAGAAGACCTCCATGCAGTAGCTCTCGAATTCGGTGTTGGGCGCGGCGCAGATGAGATAATAGCGCCCGTTGTGCTTTACCATGTGCGGACCTTCGAGCCAGCCGAACGCCGGGTTCTGGTTGGCGTTGCCCGAGCGTTCCCACGGATGAGCGGCGGGGTCGATCTCCGTGACGACGGCGGGAGAACCGAGGATCTTTGTCGGGTCGTCCCGGTCAAGCTCCAGTCCAAGGATCTGCGAGCGGAAGAAGCGGCTGCCGGGAACCTGTTTTGCGTGGAAGGAATACAGATAGATCCGTCCGTCGTCGTCCAGAAAGAGACCGGGGTCGCCCGGAACGTGGACCGAACCGTCCGCAAAGCGCGGGAAATCAAGCTCCGTGAAGGGACCCGTCGGCGTATCGCCGACGTAGAGCGGGTTGTTCCACGACGCCATCAGAAATTTTCCCTTCCACGGGATGACGGAAGGGCTGTATTTCGGGCAGTACGGCTCGGTGCGGATGTGCTTCCACGTGCAGAAGTCCTCGCTCACCCACGCCATGCCGTAGCTCGGATAGAGATACCATCTGTTTTCCCAGTAAAAGACGGTCGGGTCGGAGATCGAGCGGTAGTCGGGACCCGTGACGGACGCAGGTTTGTTTTCGTGACTGAACATCCCGTGTTCCTTCCCGAACCAGCCGTCCTTTCCCCACGGAAGGTCCGGGATGGGCAGGGGATTGCACCAGATGCTGTGCTGACTGATTTCCATGATGATAGTCTCCTGTATGATCGTTTGGGGACGTTCCCCTTTACACATATTCGGTTTCGATGGTCAGCTCGAGCGACTTGTCGGGACAGATCTCCTTCATGTACGCCCGGAACTCGGCTTTCAGCGGCTCCCAGTCGCGCAGTGCGTAGTCGACCACGAGATCGCAGTAGATCCGATCTGAATCGGGGTCGAGGTAGAGGGCGTGATAGCTCTTGATATGCTCGTGCGAAGCGGCGAACGCGCCGATCTTTTTGTGCAGCTCCTTCATTTCCTCACGGTCTTTGTCGACCGCGTAGATGCCGAAGACCATCACGACATGATGCTCGCGCATGATGCGCAGCTGGAGCTTATGCAGGAATTCATAGATCTCGCCGACCGTTTTTTCATGGTCGATCTCAACGTTGACCGAGCCGGAATAGGCGTCGGGACCGTAGTTGTGCAGCATCATGTCCGCCGCGTTGAGGGTGCCGTCCGTCGAACGGACCTCCGCGTACAGCTTTTCCGCCAGTTCCTTTTCGCCGGGACGGCCGAGCAGCTCGGACACCGTATCCCGCAGTACCTCAACGCCCGCCTTGATGACGATGACCGACGTGAAGATACCGACCCATGCGTCGATCGAAATGTGAAAAACGAGGAAAATGACGGCGGAAACGATCGTCAGGATCGAGATGAACGAGTCGTTGCGTCCTTCGATGCCGACCGCTTCGAGCGCGTGGGAGGCGGTCTTCTTACCCATGGCGATGGTGTAGACGCCGAGCGCGAACTTGATGACGGCGGAGACGGCGACGACGATCAGCGACAGCACGGTGATGCTCAGCTCCTCCGGCTCGAAGATGAGACGGATCGAGCCGGTCAGCAGCTCGAAGCCGGTGACGAGGATCAGCACGGCGATGACCAGCCCCGTCAGGTATTCGATCCTTCCGTAGCCGAAGGGATGCTTTTCGTCGGGATGCTTCCCGGCGAGCTTGGAGCCGACGAGGGTCAGCACCGAAGTCAGCGCGTCCGCCGCGTTGTTGACGCCCTCAGACAGGATGGCGACCGACGAAGCCAGCAGACCGACGACCACCTTGGCGGCGGCGATGATCAGGTTGACGGCGATACCGAGACCGGATGTGACTGAGATCACATCGTCGCGGGAATCCGGGTCCAGATGGAATATTCTGTAAATCAGTTTCATGATTGCGCCTCGCTCATAATGATGAGTATCTGTTTATACGAAAAAGCCGGCGGAAAGGCTGCTTTTTCAATAATATTATTCTGCCCTTTTTCTGAATGGTTATTCCTTACCGTTTATTGACGCGGATTGACAGCACCTTGTTTTTCGGGCATTGACATTTTCAGACAGGTGTGGTATCATAAAAGCAGAATCAGGAAAGGGATGCTGACATGGACAAATATGCGGAGCTGAAAGAAGAATTCGGACTTCTGCTGTCCGAAACGCCGGACGACACATCCGGCGGAAGCCTTGGCAGATTCGTCGCGGCGGCTGCGCTGACGATCTGGGGGACCGACCCGCGGTATTCGCCGGAGCATCGTTTCGAGCTGCGGATGCGTCTTCGCTATGCTCAGCGAAAGCAGAAGGAGCTTGAGGAGAAGATCCGGAAGCTGACGGAGGAAACAGACGATGAATAACGCCGCGCTCCTGTCGGAAGAAGACAGAGAACGTCAGACGGCGGGCTTTTTCGACCCTGATGTGTTTCTCGGCGAAACGAAGCTGGCGCTGATCCTGTCGACCGGTCTTGCCGGGCTCGAACATTACGTTGACGTTTCGGGACGCGAGGGGAAAGCGCTGCTCAAATCCCTGACGCCGGGGACGGAGCTTCGCCTGTTCCGCGAGCCGGAGAACGAACACGACCGGTTCGCGGTGGCAGTGTACGCCGCAGACGGGACAAAGCTCGGCTTTCTGACGCGGTTCAAGAATGAAACGACCGCGCGGCTGATGGACCTCGGCAGGGTCTGCCGTGTGTTTGTCGGCGAGCCGTTTGAGGAACCGGAGGATCCGGTCATCAGGCGCAGGACCGTCGCGCCGACCGAAGACTATCGTCTGCCGCTTCTGATCTATCTGGAAGAATGATTCCATGCGAAAGGCGTGTGCGCCGGTTATAAAACCGGCGCACTTTTTTGTTTGTTCACATGGCTGTTGTTTTCCCGGATCTGCTTCCGGTAGCCGCCCGGCGTCAGGCTCGTGATCTCGTGAAAGACCTGCCTGAAATAGCCGTAGGATTCAAACCCGCAGTCGGCGGCGATGCGTTCGGCGGGCAGGTCGGTGTCGCGCAGGGAGAGAACGGCTTTTTCGATGCGCACGCGGTTGCGGTAGTGGACCGGTGTGGTCGAAAGCTCGGAGCGGAACAGATGATACAGCCGCGACTGGCTGAGAAAGGTCGCGCGGCAGAGCGCTTCGATCAGGTCGTTTTCCCGGTAATGCTCCTCGATGTACTGCATGGCTGCCGTCACGGCGGGCGAATACACGGCGACGCGCGGGACCTCCAGGAGCTTCACGTAGTCAGGCAGAATCGACGCGAAGGCAAGAAGCGCTTCGAGCTGCGTTTCCTTTTCTGCGGTAAGCTCATACAGCCTTTCAAAGAACTCGCCCGTCGCGGGAACGGACAGCGCGGGAACGATCTGCATTCCGAATTTACCCGAAATTTCCCGGCAGTCGGGCGGCTCGATGAAATCGACGGAGATGTGCCGCGCGTCGGGCATACCGGTGGACAGGGAACTGTACCGGATGCCGCGCGGATGGAACACGCAGTCTCCCGCCCGGACGGTCAGACACCGCCCGGACTCGAACATCTCGATCTGTCCGCTCCTGATGTAGGAAAAGCTCGCGTTGTTTTTGCCGCGGTGGCAGTCGAAGGTGCGGGAAACGTCGCTTTCGATGCGGTGGACGATGATCCCCTCGATGCCGAGATGAACGGCGTGATTTGTGATGTTGATCATGGCAATCCTCCGGACAGCAGAATACCTGCAAAAATGAGCAGGATGAAGTCTTGCGGCGGAAAAACGGATATGGTACAATGATAAAGGAAAAACGGACTGTCGGCGCGCCGTTCTGAACGGGTCGTGTCACAGCGTTTTCAACAGTATAGCATAATGACGGCATTCTGTCAACCCGGAGGAAACATATTTTGAAAAACCGTAAGCTCCTTTTCTTTTTCAGCGACGATAAGACTTCATGTCAGGCGGCGGTCGTCCCGACGCTGACCGCGCTCGCCGAACGGCACGGCATGGACTTTGAAAGCTACATCTGCTCCCGTCCCGATTCGTGGCAGGGAAAAGTCCTGCCGACCGTCGGTCACGGACACCTCGAATCCTTCTATTATCTCGCCAATTTCTACGATGAAATCCTCTATTGCAGTCTGACCGATTTCGCGTCGTTCCAGTTCCGGCGCGCGGTGCTGGCGTTCGGCGGAAAGGTCGTCTCCGAGCGGAAGCCCGGCGGGATCGCCGCGTTCTACCGCGACGTGTTCGCGGCGTTCGGCGAAGCTCTGCCGGAGAAGCTGCTCATCCTGCCCGACGACAGCGAAAACACGCTGAAGCTTGCGCCCTACTGTTATCTCGATGTCATCCGCACCGGTGCGCTCGGTCTGACAAAGAACGTGTTCGAGAGCGCGAAAGGAGAGCTTGTCGGCGAAAAGACCGGGCTTCTGTCGCTTTTCTGCGAGGTGCCGGGCGCGGAGGCGATCGACCGCATCGAGCCGGGCGACACCTATGCGTCGGTCACAAAACGCTTCGCGGCGCGCAATCTGCCGATCGCAAAGCAGATCGGCTTCATCGACCCGAACTGTCTCGTGCGCTGGCAGACCTCCTTCTCGCGCGGACGGGTGCTGGCGCTCTATGAGGACATGGAGTGGGAAGCGTTCTTACCCTTCGTCAAGGAGTGCGCCGACAGGGTGGGGAACAACACGATCGTCGGCACGCAGGTCGTCTGGAATCCCGGCTCGAAGATGGTGCGCAACAACGACGCGATCATCGCCGCGCTCGCAGGGTACAATCTGATCCACGATCTGGTCGGCGTGAATCCGCGCATCGGCTTTACGATCCAGACCGAAAAGAAGCTCCCGCTCGACTGGATGGCGGACGAACGTGCGCCCACGCCGTGGGACGGGGAATATTCGGACGAATTCCTCATTGAAAAGCGGAAAGAGGGCGCGGTCCCGGTCTGCTTCGTCTTTTACGCCGCCGACCTCGGACATCTGCCGGTCCTGCCGCATTTCATCGACATGATGGCTCTGGACGGCATGAGAGCGGGCGTCGCGTTCCCGTCCACGTGGTATCAGTACCAGCCGGAGCTGATCGAACAGCTCTATATCCCGCTCGAACAGGGCGGCGTATGCCCGAATCTCGAACCGATGCTGTCGAGCGTCGGCGTGGCGGTGGCGACCGAGGCGGAGGGATTTATCAAACCCGATTTCCTTTCCGAGCTGGTCGCAAAGGCAAGACGGGATATCGCCGGTGCGGTCGGCGAGAGCCGCGTGCCGCGCGGGTACTATCCGTTTCAGGACGCCGCTCCCTTTTACAGGGCAGGAACCGGCAGACCGCAGTTCGACGTGATGGCGAAGCTCGGCTTTGAATACTGCATCACCTACAAAAACTGCGAGAATCGCGGCTCGGTCGAGTACGAATCGAACGGCATGACGGCGCTGAACCAGCAGATCAAACAGTGGTTCCCCTGCGCGGGTGAACCGACCGAGGTCATCAGAAAGTGGGAAGCCGACATCGCGGCGCGCCGCGCGGCAGGCGACCGGAAGCTCGACTGGATCGCGCTCGGCTTCGACACGCCCTTCTTCGCGCTCACGCCGAACTATCTCGGCGAGATCGAGTTCGAGAGGATGCGGCTCGGCTGGGCGAAGCACGCGGGAATGCAGACGATCTATTTCGCCATGCAGTACGTCCGCCGGACAGGCGGCGCGGACGGGAAGCTCTTCCTCGTCAAGCCGCACGAGCTGTACCGGTATGTGAAGCTCGCCGAAAAAGAGGACGAATCGCTCGTGGAGCGGAATATTTAAGATAAAGGAAAGGTATCGAAAATGAAAAAAAGACTGTTCTGTCTCATTCTGGCGGCTCTGCTGACAGCGGGCTGCGCGTCCTGCGGCGGTACGCCGGCGTCTTCGGGCGGCACGACGGCGGCAGGCGAAACGACCGAAGACCCCGACCTCTACCCGGACGATCTTCCGGCGGGACTCAACTACAACGGCGCGGCGGTCCGTTTTCTCTACCGCACGGAGCTGATCAATGAATTCTACGTTGAAACGCAGACCGGCGAGGTGGTGGACGACGCGATCTACGACAGCTTCCGTGCAGTCGAGGATCGTCTGAACATCAGCATTCAGGTCGAAAAGAAGGAAGGCAACCTCGTTGAGGTGCGCGACCAGTACAATAACCATATCATTTCGACGGTCATGGCGGGAGACGACGCTTACGACTGGGTGGACACGATGATCAATCTCACGCCCGCCGTCATGCAGAACGGCATCTTTAAGAACCTTCTGAACGTGAAGAATATCGACCTTGACAAGCCGTGGTACGTCACGGGTCTTGAGGATACGCTGGCGCTCGACGGAAGGCTGTATTTCCTCGCGGGCGACTGTTCGCTGAGTATGCTGAAAACGACCTACGGGCTTTACTTTAATAAGAACACGGCGGAGAATTTCGGCGTGGAAAATCTGTACAAGCTGGTGGATGAGGGCAAATGGACGCTCGATAAGCTCGGCGAGATCTCAAAGAAAGCGTCGCAGGACGTGAACAACGACGGCAAATACGACTTAAACGACAGACTTGGTTTCGTCATCCGCGATCTGAACCATAAGGGCGCGTTCCTCGGCTCGAACCGTGTCGAGCTGTTCACGCGGAACAGTGCGGGCGAATGGGAGTTCACCTACGGCTCCGAGCATGATTTCGACGTGGTGACAAAGGTCAACCAGATCGGCTGGCAGACCGAAGGCTCCTATTATTTCGACGGGACCAACGCCGTTGCCGATCAGATCGAAGACTACAACAAGATCACATCGAAATTCAAGGCGGACGAAATTCTCATCATGACGGCGGAGCTTGACCACGCAGTCTCACAGTTCCGCGACATGAAGAACCCGTATGGCATCGTGCCGCTTCCGAAGTACGACGAGAATCAGGATGGCTATTACACGGTCGCGCGTCAGACACATTCGGTATTTTCGATTCCGATGACCTGTTCCGACCCGGAACGTGCGGGTGCGGTGATGGAAGCGCTGTCCTCGTCGAATCACGAGACGGTCATCCCCGCGTATTTTGAAACGGCGCTGAAGGTCAAGTACAGCTCTGACGACGATTCCGCGCGGATGTTCGATCTCATCCGGAGGGGAACGGTGCTTGATTTCGGCAACACGTTCAGCAACGTGCTCGGCTCGCCGTATTCCGCATTCTCGAGTTCGATGAAGAACCCCGGCAATTTCGCATCGAACGTCGCCAAATACAAGACGGCGGTCGAAGCAGCCTATCCGGGCTACCTCGATTCCATCAGCAAGCTGGCGGAATAAGGGTCTCTCCGCTCCGCGCGCCGAAAGG
>JAZRXB010000008.1:0-5872 GCA_045600005.1 Eubacteriales bacterium
GGTGTAACCGGCTTCGTCGACCATCGCGAGCGCACGGTCGCAGACGTCGAAGGCGACCGCTTCCCAGCCCTCGACCGGGTATTCCTTTAATTCCACGTCGATGGTCGGAACGTCGTATTCTTTGCAGAGCGCTAAGAATTCGGCGAACGTCGGGACCCTGTACCCTCTGTACGCCTCGCCCTTCCATGAACCCGCGTCGAGCGCGCGAAGCTCGGCGAGGGTCTTGTCCTTCACCAGCCCCCTGCCGTTCGTCGTGCGGGAAACGTCCGCGTCGTGCATCAGCACAAGCTCGCCGTCCTTCGTCACGCGCACGTCGGTCTCGATCTGATCGACGCCCAGAGCCGCCGCCGCCGCGAACGCGGGGAGCGTGTTCTCCGGGTAACGGCTCGACCAGCCGCGGTGCGCGGCGACGTATAAATGTTCGTTCGATTGCGTCCAGTAATTCTTCATGCAGTTCCTCCGTACTCTGAGCGGCGTTCGCCGCCTTTTTTATCTTGATGATAGCACAAGCTTTGAAAAAATGCAAGAGTTATTTCAATTTTCAGCAAACTGTGAAATCCGCCTTGACAAACGGACGGAACGGTTGTATAATAATCACAGAAAAATTAACCGAAATAAAAGGAGAAAAAACATGAACGACAGATTGAAAGACGTGAGCTTCGACCTTGTGGTCGCGGGAGGCGGCATTCCCGGCGTCTGCACCGCCATTTTAGGCGCGCGGCTCGGACTGACCGTCGCGCTGATCAATAACCGCACCCATTTCGGCGGCAACGGAAGCATGGAGATCATGATCAACGTCTCCGGCGCGGCGGGCGTGCATGAATTCAACCTCAACGCCCGCGAGACCGGTATCGTCGAGGAGCTGTGGAACGAATCCTACCGACTCAACTCCGACCCGAAGTCGAACCGCTGGATGTGGGACGCGACGCTTCTCGAAAAGCTCGTCGAGGAGAAAAACATCACCCTCTTTGCGAACACCTGCATCGACGAGGTGCAGATGAAGGACGACGGCTCCGGCGACATCGACTGGATCGCCGGAACGCAGAACACCACCGAGACCCGCTACCGCTTCCACGCGCCGATCTTCTGCGACGACACCGGCGACGGCACGGCGGCATATCTCGCGGGAGCCGAGTTCCGTTACGGACGCGAAGCGAAAAGCGAGTTCGGCGAGCGCATCGCGCCCGAAGCCGCGGACGACTGCGTGATTCCGAGCACGCTCATCTTCAACGCCGAGGACATGGGGCATCCGGTGAAGTACGTCGCGCCGTCCTTCGCCACCGACTTCACGAAGACCGACGTTTTCGAGTACCGCGTCATCCCGCAGAAGGATTTCGGGAGCGCAAAATGGTACTACGAGCTGGACGGCAGGCTCGATCAGGTCTGCGACGCGGAGACGATCTTACAGCACCACCGCGAATTCGTCTACGGCATCTGGGACTACATCAAGAACAGCGGAAAGTTCGACGCGGACAACTATCAGTTCACCTACATCTCGCCGGTCATGGGCAAGCGCGAGAGCCGCCGCATCGTCGGCGACTACATCTTGACCGAAAACGACGTGGAAAATCAGACCGATTTCGACGACGCCGTGACCTACGGCGGCTGGACGATCGACCTCCACGCCATCGACGGCTTCTATTCGCGCGAGCCGGTCAACGCGCACATCTACCTGCGCGGCTGCTTCCAGATCCCGTTCCGCAGTATGTACTCGAAAAACGTCAATAATCTGCTCGTCGAGGGACGCTGTATGTCCACGACGCACGCCGCGTTCGGCGCGACCCGCCTGATCGCGACGCTCGGAACGGTCGGTCAGGCGAACGCCGCCGCCGCTTTCCTCTGCAAAAAGTACAGCTGCCGTCCGCGCGACATCACGAACGGGCATATGGAGGAGTTACAGCAGCTGCTCTTAAAGTACGACCAGCACATCATCGGCAAACGCTACACCGACCCCGCGAACCTCGCGTTCAAGGCGAAGGTCGAAGCGACGTCCGAGAGGGCCGCCGGGAACCCGCTCTGCGAGCGCTATATCCCGCTTTATACCGACTACGCGCTCTCCCTGCCGGTCAAAAAGCATTTCGCGGGCGTTAAGCTGTCCGTGAAGACCTCCGCGCCGACTTCGCTGCGCTATTCGCTCTGGAAAGCATCGAAGCCCGAAAACTACGACCCCGCAGAGTGCATTTTCGAGGGGAAAGTCGACCTTGACAAGTCTGCCGAGCCGCTTGACGTGACGCTCCCGTGCGATCTTTCGCTCCCGACCGGCTACTATTTCTTCCGGCTGTCGGAAAATCCCGCCGTTGAGCTTGGCGCTTCGACGCACGACGTGTCCGAAGCGGTCACGCTGCTGATGAGCAAGCCGCACGGCAGGCAGGTCACGCAGGTCGACCTTGACACCTTAAAGCCGAAGCAGATCCTCTGGAGGCTGTCGCCCGATTCGCTGACCTTCTCGTTTGTCGAGGACGAGCATTTACTCGAAGCGGCGAACCTGACGAACGGCTACTCGCGCCCGTATCTCCTGCCGAACCTCTGGCAGTCCGCCGGATGTGAGAACGAAGCGGTCACGCTCACGTGGGACGAGCCGGTCACGTTCTCGCGGCTGATCTTCATCTCCGACAACTACCTGACCCGCTATTTCCGCCACTCGATGCCCGACAAGGCGGCGGCGTGCCGGAAGCTGACGAAGGACTACGACGTGGAAGCCTTCGCGGACGGCGAGTGGAAGACGATCTGCGAGGTGCGGGACAACCATCAGCGCTTCAACGACCTGACCTTCGCGCCCGTGACGACCGACAGGCTCCGCATCCGCCTGCTGGCGACCGCCGGGGAAAAATATTTCAGCGTCGCCGCCGTGCGCGTTTACAACGAATGATTTGACGATTGCAAAAAATTTACAAAACATTCACAGATTACCGAAAGGAACTCTCATGGAAAACACGAAACCGAAGAAGATCATTCTCGACACCGACCTCGGCGGCGACTGCGACGACGCGGGCGCGATCGCGGTGCTGGCGAACCTCGCAAAAAAAGGGCTTGCCGAGATCCTCGCCGTCACCTACTGCATCGGCAACCCGTGGGGATGTTATTTCGTCAAGGACGAGTTAAGGTATTTCGGCTTTGAGCGCGTGCCGGTCGGGTGCTTGAAGGACAAAGGCTTCATGGACGCGGAGGGCTATGCGCGCTACACGAAGCCGTACTGCGAAAAAATGAACGTCGCGCCGACCGAGACCGAGGACGCGGTGAAGGTCCTGCGCCGCACGCTCGCCGAAAACGGCGGGGCGAAGGACATCACGCTCGCCGCCATCGGACCGCTGCGCAACATCGCGAACCTGCTCTCGTCCGGCGCGGACGAGATCTCGCCGCTCACCGGAAAAGAGCTGATCGAAGCGAACGTCAGCGAGTTCGTGACGATGCTCGGCTCGTTCACCGAGGATAAGGTCGAATGGAACGTCCTGATGGACGTCCCGTCGGCGAGAAAGTGCGTGGCGGAAATGCCCGTCCCCGTGACCTTCCTGCCGCACGAAGCCGGGATCGGGATCGTTTCGGGCTATTCGCTCGAAAACGTGCCGGAGACGCACCCGGTGCGCTTTGCGTACACGGTTTACAGCGGGTACAGGAACCATCTGCGGTTCAGCTGGGACCCGATCACGGTCTACTGCGCGGTCACGGGAGGCGCGCCGCTGTGGGAGCGCCGTCCGGTGACGGTGAATGTCCGCGAGGACGGCCGCTTTGAGTGGCATGAGGGCGGCAGTATGACCGATCTCGTACAGGTCGGCACGAACGAGGAGGTCATCGCGCTGATCGACCCGCTGTATATGTGAGGAGCCGGCTGAAAAACTCCGCACATCCCATATATAATATAAGGAAGGAAACTGTCATGAAACAAACCGGTAAAACCCCGATCAGTCTGATCATCGACGACTCGACCCCCTGCGTACAGGTGTTTTACTACCATATGCCGAACCACGTGACGTCGGCGGGAACGGTCATCCGGCGCGACGTGGCGCCGGATTTCCTCGACGAATTCTGCGACGTCGTCTCGGAGACCGGCATGAAGGGCAAGTTCAGCGTCATCCCGGAGCCGGGCAATCTCGGCAATCTCGTCGACGGGCTGGAAGGCTATACGATGGACGAGATCAACGTGTGGCTTGAGACCGTGAAGGGAAGGCTCGCCGGGCGGTTCAGCTTCGGTCCCGAAATGCTGACGCATCACCTTGCCGTCGACCCGTTCACGCACGAAACGCTCGATATGAACGAGATGGACTGGGCGGCGAAGCAGACCGAATACGAGCCGGTGAAGCGTTACATAAACGCCGCCGCCGCATCGCTGGCAAGGACCGGCATTATACCGAGCGGCGTCACGTCGCCGTGGAGCTTCGGCAAAGAGATCGAAGGGATGTACGCCCGCGCGGTCGGCGACGCGATGAACGATCTGTTCGGCAGAAAGCACAGCTGGTATTTCCTGCACACGAAAGCGGGCGTGCCGAACGCCGCGCCGACGATCGCGTACCGGGACGGGGACATTCGGGTCGTGTCGATCCCGGCGACGACGCACGATATGCTCTGGCGGACGATCGATATGCCGGTCGACGGGCTTGACCCGGAAGCGTATGCGGAAAAGGCGGGATCGCTCGCCGATCTGATCCTGACGGCGGACGGGAAGCGGGGTTCGGTGGCGGACGCGCTGGAGATCGGCGCGGCGCCGGTGATCTTGGAGCATTGGCAGTCGCTCTGGTCGAACGGTTCGCGGCTGGGACTGCGCGCCCTGCGCATCGCGGCGAAGCGGATCAGGGAAACGCTCTCCGACCGCGTGGAATGGATGGATTTTGAAGAGCTGACCGAGCTTTTTGCGGACTGAACGGCGGTCCGCCTTTCGCCGCCGGTCCGGCGGGAGCTTTCCTATCGCCAGTTCAGCTTCGGTCGGCGTGGAACCTCATGCCGCCAGTATTGCAAAAGGGGATGGGGCGAGCCGACCGAAGACCGGCATAACCATCTCAGACGCCGGGAGTTTCATGACGACCTTCGGTCGTCACGCCCCTCACCTGTTTCATTACCGGTATTTGTTTGAAAAGCGAAACCCCATCTCTCCCTCCTTGGCTATCGCCGTCCGGCGTGATGCACGGGCGCGGCTTCGCCGCAGCCCGCGCGGTTCTGTCAGAATACTAACAGGGCGAAACGCCTTAGCCAAGGGTTGAGGTGGGTGGGGAAGCGGCTGACTGACACATTCGCTGAGCGAACGAAGGGGAGGGCGGAGAAGAACTTCGGCGTCTGAGATGGTCTTCTCCGCCCTCCCCCTTCGGTGTACCGGTGCGTCCGTACCGCCAAGATGCGCCCTCCCTAACGGCGAACCGGCACGTCCGTACCGCCAAGACGCGCCCTCACCAACAGCGTACTGGCGCGTCAGTACCGCCAAGACGCGCCCTCCCCAACGGCGAACCGGTGCGTCCGTACCGCCAAGATGCGCCCTCCCCGACGGCGAACCGGTGCGTCAGTACCGCCAAGATGCGCCCTCCCCGACGGCGAACCGGCAAAATCTGTAAGAATGCGTTTCCCGCAGACAAGAGCGCGGATTTTTCAAACAGTCTTGACAAAACAGGCGGGATGTTGTATAATTAAGGAAAACAATGATCATTCCGGAGGATTGTAATGAGAAGAATTTTCCGAATTTTTGCCGTTCTCATGCTGATCGCTTCGCTCTGCATCCTCGCTTCCTGCGGCGAGGACGGCGGGAACGATACGCCGCCTGTCGCCACGGGAAAACCGGAGGACGCGCTTATTCAGCCCGACGGCTCCTGCGCGTTCATCATCGTCCGCCCCGACGTCGCGTCGAACTCCGCCGGCAAGGCGGCGACCGGCTTCCGCGAACGCTTCAAGC
>JAZRXB010000009.1:0-20393 GCA_045600005.1 Eubacteriales bacterium
CCTTTCGGTCCGCAGCGCGGTTTTTCATGGAATTCAGTCTGAAACTCAGTCAACCTTGACGGTCCAGCCGAGCGTGTCGGGCAGACGACCCCACTGGATACCGGTCAGATTGTCGTACAGCTTCTGTGCGATCGGACCGATCTTGCCTTCGTTGACGATCAGCTTGTCGCCGTTGTCGTTCAGTTCGCCGATCGGGCTGATGACAGCTGCCGTGCCGGTGCCGAACGCTTCGTCGAGCTTGCCGGCCTTCTGAGCCGCAACGACCTCGTCGACAGCCAGACGGCGCTCGGTGACCTTGTAGCCCCAGCTCTTCAGAAGCTCGATGCAGGAACCGCGGGTAACGCCGGGCAGGATGGAACCGGTCTCGAGCGTCGGGGTAACGACCTCGCCGTCGATGACAAAGAAGACGTTCATCGCGCCGACTTCGTCGATGTACCTGTGCTCTACGCCGTCAAGCCACAGAACCTGCGCGTAGCCCATCTTTTCTGCCTTTTCCTGACCGATCAGGGAAGCTGCGTAGTTGCCGCCGACCTTTGCGAAGCCGGTGCCGCCCTTAACGGCGCGGACGTATTCGGTCTCGATGAAGATCTTGACCGGGTTGATTCCTTCGGGATAGTAGGAACCGACCGGGGAGAGGATGATGGCGAAGATGTAGTTCTTCGCAACGTGTACGCCGAGGTGAGCGTCGCACGCGAAGATGAACGGACGGATGTACAGCGAAGTGCCTTCGTTGTCCGGGACCCAGTCCTTATCGACCGAAACGAGCGTGCGGATCGCAGTCAGAACGTCGTCCGGATCGACCAGCGGGATGCACATACGCAGGTTGGTGTTGTTCATGCGCTCGATGTTCTTCTGCGGGCGGAAGAGCTGGATGGAGCCGTCAGGCGTCTTGTACGCCTTCAGACCTTCAAACATTTCCTGCGCGTAGTGGAAAACCATAGCGGCGGGATCGAGGGAGAAATTCTGATAGGGGACGATTCTTGCGTCGTGCCAGCCTTCACCCTTCGTATAGTTCATAATGAACATATGGTCGGTGAAGTAGTTGCCGAAGCCAAGCGCGTTCTGATCGGGCTTCTGCTTCGGAGCGGTCGTTTTTTCAATTCTGATGTTAAGCATCTTGAACCTCCGTAATATTTATTAAGATGTTATATGATATTATACCACGATTATTTCCGAATTTCAATAGGGACGGCGAAAAAAAGGCGGTCAAACCGAAAAAAATCACGGTGAATCAGCAAATCGTCCGACCCGGTCCGGGTCGTATCCGCTGACTTTGGCAAACCTTTCCTCCAGCGTTCCGCCGCTCTCGTGCAGCTCGTCCAGCGAAAAGTCGGCTTTCACCCTTCCGCCGGATAAAATCACGGCGCGGTCGAGGAAGGCTTCCAGCTCGCCGACCTCGTGAGAGGCGATGACGAGCGTTTCCTTCCCGTCGAGCATCGACGCGGCGAGACGGATGAAATCGCGCCGGGTAAAGATATCCTTGCCGAGAAAGGGCTCGTCCCACAAAAGGTAACGCGCGCCCTTCGAGAAGCCGACTGCCGCCGCGAGCTTCGCCTGCTGTCCGCGCGACAGCGTATAGGCCGGACGGTCGGGCAGCTCGAAAAAGTCGATCAGCTTCTCAAACCGTTCCCGGTCGAACGCGGGATAAAACCGCTCGAAGAACGCCCGGTGTCCTGCCGGAGTCATGCCGCCGAACAGTCCGCCTGCCTCGGCGACGCAGGAAACCGCTTCCCGCATATGGCGCGGCGGACAGCCGTCGATGGTCACTTCCCCGGACGTCGGCTCGATCAGTCCCGCCGCGAGCCGGAGCAGCGTGCTTTTGCCCGCGCCGTTCACGCCGAACAGTCCGACGACCTCTCCGACCCGCAGCGTCAGGTCGATCCCGTCCGCGGCGGTCGTTTCTCCGTAGTATTTCGTAAGCGAACGGCATTCGATCATCTGTCCTTCTCCTTTTCAAACGAGACCCGCACGAACTGCCGCGCCGTTGCCTGACCGGCGGAAAAATTCGCGTGAAGCGGGTGAAGATCCATGGCGATCTCACCGTTTTTGTCCATGACCGAAACCGAGAGCATCGCGCTGAACAGTCCGCCGCCCTGACGGAACAGCTCGTCCGGCGCTTCGATCCCCTGTGCGCCGATGTCGGTCCTCATCACGGAAAGATCGTACCATGCGTTGTCGAGAATATACAGCTTTCCATCCTTCCAGAGCGCGTCGAAGCTGTTCCGGTCGTGTTCCGGCACGGTGAGCGCGCGGTGATGATAATTCGGCACGTCAGCCGAACCGAACGCGAGGAGCGAGCCGTCGGCGATCGAAAGCGCGCAGTAATCGGCGTGTTCCTCATAGGACGCGCCGTACAGACAGCGGGAGCGGAAGACCGCCGCACCGTTCGTCGTGCGCACGCAGACCTCCGATTGATAGAATTTGCGGTCGGACAGCGGCAGACGGTACGGCTCGGACAGAACGCCGTCCGAACCGGTCTGGCACCGGATCTCCCCGTCCGCGCCTGTCGCAAGAAGAAGAGTATCGCCCTCCAGCGCAAACGCCATCAGCTCGCGCGGCGAATCGAAGCGGTATGTGCCGAGCTCCTCCGTGCCGACCGCTTCGCCGTCTCTGACCGACGTGCGCCATGCGGCGAAGGTACGGTTCCCGTCCGTCGAGTAAAGGCAGGCAAAGCCGGTCACTTCGCCGGACGGGTCAGTCAGCACGGTGCAGTTGAGTTCGGAGAAGACCTCTCTTGCGTTCCGGGAGCCGACCTTCGCGTAGGCGATCTCATCATAATTGTACGTCACGCCGTCTTTTGTGACCATTTTCGGTTCGTAGTAAACGAACAGCTCGCCGTTCTCCTGTTCGGTCAGCCGGATCGGTCCGCCGAGCGCGATCGTCTGATAAGGGAACACGCTCGTGTCGTACACCAGAATGCGGCAGTCCATCCGTTCGGTCCTCCAGCATTCGTCACAGAGTATCTCCACGCCGGAAAAGCCGGATTCATTGGAAACGAGGTCGTTCTGCGGCAGACGCTCGGTCCTCGCGCCGTCCGGGAGCGTGATCTCAAATTTCAGGCGATAGTCTGTCACGGTCCCGTCCGCCGTGCGCAGATAAGGGACATACGCGGTCTCAGGATAGAAGGAATCGAACAGCTTTGCCGTTTTCTCGGCGTTCCGCGGCACAGCCTTCACGGTTTCGCCCGCGCCGAGCGCGAAATCGAACGCGGTCTTGTCGGCGTAATCGAGGTATTCGCCGGTAAAACGGATGCCTTCAAGAAGCGGGTCGTCGTCCGCCGTGACCTTGAAAGCACCGGTCGTATACGCGGACGCCATCAGCGAAGCGGTCAGCGCGAGGATCATCCCCAGACTGACGACCGGCAGCAGAACGCGAAGAAGATTTTTCATATTGCATCCCCCTCTCTCATGATCTTCAAAGCGGAATAAAAACAGTATCCGGCGGTCAGATACGCCAGAATGAGAAGAAGAAAGACGTTCGCCGCCGCAAGCAGCGCGGTCAGAAGCGCGTAGAACAGCGCCGCCGTGATCGACGAGAGATACCGCCGCGCTTTCAGTCCGACGACCAGCCGGACGACGACGGCGGGCGTTCCGAGGACGCTGACCAGAAGCCGGAGCCATCCGGCGACATCGCGCGGCAGCAGCCGTCCGAGGAATTCGCTTCGGAAATACGCCAGCCATTCCGCGCCCGGCTCGATGTACACAAGGAGGTCCGGGTTGTACGACGACAGCGCGAGAAGCTGTCCGGTCAGACGCGCTTCGGCGATCTTCACGCTGACAAGCTGCGCCGAGACGAGCAGAAGAAGCATGGCGGCGCCTCCCGCGCACCACGCCAGAACGATCCAGCCGCGTCCGACGGGAAGCATGGTCAGACTGTACGCCGGCTTCGTTCCGACAAAGCAGGACAGCACGCAGAATGCCAGCACCGCCATCGCGGCGACGCAGAAAGCGGTAAAGACGGTCTCAAAACGGGCGTTTTCAGTCATCACCGAAAAATCCCTCTGATTTCCCGGCATGACCGGCGTCACGGCGCTCCAGACGAGCTGTTCGGCGGCGATCAGCAGGAGAGCGAGCGCCGCCCCGGCTGCCAGCGGCAGACGTAAAAGATATTCAGTCAGCAGCAGCGGACGACAGGTTTTCACAGGCATTCCTCCTCAAAGTGGTATATTCGCGTCATACAGTTATTCGATGCAAAAGGGATCATTCGTCTTTCTTCTCCCATTCGTCCGCAAGCAGTCCGACCGCGCCGCGGAAATCGAAGCCAAGCTCCTTCGCGGCGATGGCAAACGTCCGCGCCGCTTCTTCGGCAAGGGAGCGGCGGATCTCATTGATGCTTTTTTCATCCGCGCAGATCACGCTGTGCGAGCCCTGCACCGTGTTG
Source organism: Eubacteriales bacterium (assembly GCA_045600005.1). Lineage (GTDB taxonomy): Bacteria > Bacillota > Clostridia > Oscillospirales > CAG-272 > Flemingiibacterium. The sequence continues at coordinate 4,381 of JAZRXB010000009.1, forward strand.
ACCAGAACCTCATCTTCCAGAATTTTATAGGCTTTCTGGACGGTATTGGGGTTGATGCCGAGTTTCACGGCAAGCTCGCGGCGCGACGGAAGCACGTCCCCTGCCGACAGCTCTCCCGCCGCCAGCTTCCTTTTCACCCGGTTCACGAGCTGTCGGTACACCGGTTCGGTCCCGCTGAACGGTTCCTCGAATAATGCCACGGCTGTCACCCCTTTTCTCACGGTCTGACTGTATTATACCACTGATACAGTCGTTTGTCAAGAGGGCTGTGCGGATTTTTTCGCTGTTCCGGGAAAATAAATGCGGCAGCACGGCAGAAGCCGCACAGGGAGAAAAGACAGCCGTAAGCGCCGTCCGCCGCATTTTTCACCCGTTCCGCGTTTTTTGCGCAGGTGCTTGCTGAAAATTGAAACTCATTTGCACAGGTTTAACAGAAAAACAGGCGAAGTGTAAATATTCCGCCGTCTCTCTTGACAAAAATCCGAGCGTGTATTATACTAATATCATATAATCAGGAAAGGAAGCGGGATTTTTTCCCGCGAAAGGATAAGATGATTCATCAGAGTGAACGCACGGGCTTTGTCACCGTCGAACACAACGCGGACGTCTGCGTCGTCGGCGCGGGCGCGGCGGGAATGTTCGCCGCCATCGCAGCCGCACGCGGCGGCGCAAAGGTCGCGGTCGTGCATGACCGTCCCGTCGTCGGAGGCAACGCTTCCGGTGAGATCAGAATGTGGATCCGCGGCGCAAGAGGGCGCGACAAGCATGAAACCGGTCTCGTCGAAGAGCTGGCGCTCGCCAACCTCCGCCGGAACCCGACGCTCAATTTCTCCATCTGGGACAGCGTGACCTATGAAATGATGAAGAACGAGCCGAACATCGACCTCATCCTCAACTGCTCCGTCCTCGACGCGGATATGAACGGCGAATTCATCGCGTCCGTGAAGGGCTGGCAGACGACCACGCAGAAATTCCATACCGTCAGGGCGAATATCTTCCTCGACTGCTCGGGCGACAGCGTTCTCGCGCCTCTGACCGGCGCGGAATTCCGCATGGGACGCGAAGCAAGAGACGAGTTCGGCGAGAGCATCGCGCCCGAGGTTTCCGACAGCTGCACGATGGGCAACTCCTGCCTGTTCCAGGTCCGCGAGACCGATCACGAGATCCCCTTCACCGCTCCCGACTGGGCGACGAAGTTCACCGACGAGACGATCGGCCACCGCGTCAACTTCAAGAATCCCAACCAGTTCAAGGGCGATAACTACTGGTGGATCGAGCTGGGCGGCGTGAACGACGCCATCGCCGACGCCGAGACCCTGCGCGACGAGCTGCTCAGGATCACGTTCGGCGTCTGGGACTACTACAAGAATTCCGGTCACTTCGACTCGAAGAACTGGGAGCTTGACTGGGTGGGCTTCCTTCCCGGCAAGCGCGAGAGCCGCCGTTACGTCGGCGACCATATCTTAAATCAGAACGACGTCACCGCAGAGGGACGCTTCGACGACATCATCGCCTACGGCGGCTGGCCGATGGACGACCATCATCCCGCCGGCTTTGCGACGACCTGCCCTCCGAACATCAATCACAAGGCGCCCTCTCCCTTCGGCATCCCCTACCGCTGTCTCTACTCGAAGAACATCGGCAACCTGATGTTCGCCGGACGCAACATCTCCTGTACGCACACTGCCATGGCGTCCTGCCGTGTCATGGCGACCTGCGCGGCGCTCGGTCAGGCAGCCGGGACCGCCGCTGCCATCGCCGTCCGTTACGGCGTCACGCCGCGCGGCGTCTATGAGTCGCATATCGGCGAGCTGAAACAGACCCTGATGGAGGACGACTGCTATCTGCCCTTCAACGTCCGTGCGCTCGCTCCCGTGATGGACGGCGCATCGGTCACGGTCGCCGGACGCGACGCTTCCGTTCTGCTCGACGGCTCCGACCGCACCATCGGTGAGGATGCTCATCTGCTCGTCTCCGACTTCGGCGAAAAGATCGAGATCGCGCTGCCCGAGGCACGCCGCGTCTCCACCGTCGAATTCATCTTCGACAGCGACATCAACCGCGACAGCTTCGAGGGCGTCCGCAGCTGCTACAAGGATCATCCGCTGCGCTGCAACGTCTTCCTCGGCGAACCGCTCGCTCATCTGCCGAATCCTCTGATGCGCGACTTCGACGTCTATGCCGACGGCGAAAAGATCGCCGAGGTACGCGACAACTGGCGCCGCCTGTGGCGTCTGGACGGCGAATGGAACGCAAAGGCGATCACGCTCGTTCCGCTGCGCGCATGGGGCGAAGAAAAGTCCCACGTCTATTCGGTGGTCGTCAAATGAAAAAACTGATTCTTTCACTCATTCTTGCCGCGCTGCTTCTCTTTTCAGCCTGCGGCGCAAACGGCGAAACCTACTCCAGTCTGAACCTGAAATTCTCCGTCTCCTGCCCTGCCGGATGGACCGCGCAGGAAGACAGTGTTTCCGCCACCTTCTTCGCCCCGTCTCAGGGCGAAGGGGATGTATTCGATGAAAACGTTTCCTACGGCGGCGCAGCTTCCTTTGAAGAACTGGGCATTTCCTCTCTCGCCGAGTACGCCGAAGCGCTGAGAGCGATCCTCAAAGGCAGCATGACCGACTACGCCGAGCTGGAATGCGTGAACGAACGCATCGCCGGCATGGACGCGGTGAAGCTCACCTACCGATTCACCTCCTCGCAGGTGACCGGAGAGCTGGAACAGCGGATGTATATGCTCGCCGACAGCAAAAACATCTACGCTATCGTCTATACCGCCAACACCGAAACCTTCCCGCAGTACGTCTCGGGAGCGGACGCCATCGCCGCCAGCTTCAAAGCGAAATAAATCCATTGAGAACGACGTTTTTCCGCCTGCCGGAAAAACGGCGTTCCTTATGATGATACGCCGATCAGATCGGGGGAGCGGCGGAAACCCCCCGGAAATTTCTGCCGGAAGCGGCCATATTCCGCGTTTTCCTTGACATCGCGGGAAAAACGCGGTATAATGAACAAAACCAATCCACGAAAGGACAGCACATCATGTTTCACCGTTACGTTTCCAATACGCCCGTCGGGACCGGAACGAACTTCATTCTGGAAACCGGCGCGCCGCATCCGATCCGAGCCCGCGCTTTTCTCCGTCCAGAAGTCTGCGGGACCTTCCGCTGGCGGCTTTTCTGGGTCAACTCGGTCAACAGCACCTTCGCGGACGGTGCGGTCGCCTTCCGCAATAAGAGCGGCGGCTCGTGGGAGATCCGTTCGGTGCGGATGGCAGTCTGCACAGGCGAAGCAGGCACGGACGAGCTGACCGATTTCGTTCCCGTGACCTTTGACGGCTCCCGCACCCGTTCCGTCAGCCCGGACGAGCGTTTCTGGAGCGACGAGTTCGTCTTCACCGTGCCGGAAGGCGCGCGCATCGTCTACGACTGCGAGCTGTACGGCGACGGCGTTCCCTGTACGCCCGACAGCCGCGTCACCGCGTTCCTCGACGAAGGGGACGGCTATAAGACCGAGGATTCCTGCCGCTGCCCGCTTCCCGCGCTGTTCGGCTGCGACCGTCCCGTCAAGAAAACGGTCGCCTTCTTAGGCGACTCGATCACGCAGGGCTGCGGGACCGGACGCGACCAATACGAATCGTGGTGCGCGCGCATCGCCGCGATGCTCGCGCCCGACTATGCCGTCTGGAACCTCGGTCTCGGCTGGGGACGCGCCGCCGACGCGCTGACCGACGAGAGCTGGCTTTATAAGGCAAAGCAGGCGGATATCGTCGTCCTGACGCTCGGCGTGAACGATCTTCTGCACGGCGCGTACCACGAAGGGCATCCGTCCACTGCCGGTGAGGTCGTCGCCGCGCTGGACGCTCTGATCGTAAGGCTGCAAAGCGCCGGATGTACCGTCATTCTCTCGACGCTCCCGCCGTTCAGCTTCTCTCCGGAAGGAGAAAAGGAATGGCGGGCTGTCGAGCTTGCCATCCGTCCGCTCGCCGCGCTGCACGGCTGCCGCGTCTACGACATCGAATCCTCTCTGGACGCGACGCTGACGCTCGGCAACGTCTTCCCCTTCGGCGCTCATCCCGACGGACGCGGCGGAGAAGCCGCCGCCGAAGCCTTCCGCCGCACCTTCCTCGGTCCGAACGGCTGGACCCTCTGAAAAACCGTGCCGATTCCGGCAGAAAGGATCAAACCATGGTAAGCTATCAGAATTATCAGCCCCTTTTCACCACCCGCAAACGTGAAGCCATCGAATGGTCGGACTTCTACGCCTACGGCGTTCACGAGCCCGAAAAGCCCCGCATTCTCATGATCGGCGACTCGATATGCAGCGGCTATCAGCACCGTGTCCGCGAACGTCTGGCGGGCAGGGTGAACGGAACCGTCTGGGTCAGCTCGAAGTGCGTCACCGACCCCGATTATTTCCGCGTTCTCAATTTCGTCCTCGGCTCGTACTCCTACGATCTCATCACATTCAACAACGGACTTCACAGCTTCTCAACGCCCGCGGAGGAATGGCGCGCCGCGTATTCCGACGCTGCAGCGTTCATCCGCGCGCGCGTTCCCGCCGCACAGCTCGTGCTGGTCTCCACCACGCCTTTGAAGGACGCTAACCTGACCGCCCGTTCCGCGAAGATGAGCGAGCACAGCGCGTTCACCGCCAGAGCCTACGGTCTGCCGTTCATCGACCTGTTCACCCCGCTCGATCCGCTCGACCGCGAGGAATACTGGGCGGACACCTTCCATTTCCGCGACGCCGCAAAGGATATGCAGGCGGACCTCATCGCCGGGACCGTCTGCCGTCTGCTGAAGCTCTGAACCGTTTTCCCATGTAAAAAAGCCCGCGCGCCTGTCTGTTTCCCGGACAGGCGCGCAGTGTTTTTTCTGATGGAGTTTATTTTACGACCGCATTGCCGACCACGAATTCCGGCAGAAGCGTCTGGAACAGGATATACTGCTTGATATAAGGCTCGCCGTAGGTTTCGATCTGATCGGTGTAGCCCGCGATGGCAATATCGTCGGTCGTTGCGACGATGCCTTCGATCTCCGCGATTGCCTGAGCCGCCAGATAATAGGTCGCGTCCGCCTTATAGTAATCCATGTTGGCTTCCTTGTACTCGTCGATCGTGTTGTACTCGGACTGCGCGACGATATAATCCTCGACCGACATACCGTACAGCGAAGCGTAGAGCTGATACTGCGACAGATCGTATTCGATCACATAGTCAAGCACCGACTGCGGGATGTTGTCGCAGGTCGCTTCGTCGAGAATGCTCTGGAAGAACGTGAACTGCTGCGTTTCAATGATCCAGTCCTTGATATCCTCGATCATCGCTTCTTTCGTGTCAAAGCCGTAGCCCTGCGCGATCTCGTCGGTCATCTTCGCCTTGATCACATCGCCCTGGATATAATTGATCTCGGTGACAAACAGCGCGTCCTTGCCGTTCAGCTCGTCTACACCGTAATCGGTCGGGAACGTGACCTCGACGTTGACCGTTTCGCCCGGCTTGTGTCCGATCAGCTGCTCCAGAAAATCGTCGATATAGTTCGTCACGCCGATGGTAACGTCCGTGCCTGCGCCGCCGGTCGAACCGCCGTCAAATTCCTTGCCGTTTACCGAACCAACGTAGTCGATGTTCACCGTGTCGCCGTCCTTGACCGCGCGGTTGGTGATCTGCTCGTAGGTGTCGTACTGAGCGAGAATGCTGTCAAGCTGGACCTGAAGGTCCTCGTCGGACGCGGTGAGAAGCGCCTTGTCCATTTCGACGCCCTTGTACTTCGGGAGCGTCACATAGTCGGACGCCTTGACGCCCTCAAAATAGCCGTTTTTGTCGAGACCCTTGCTGTAATCGTAGGTAATGTCTTCCGTCTTATCCCCGCAGGAAAAGAGGGGCAGGCAGACAAACGCCGCCGCGAGAATCGCCGAGATGGTTTTCGTTGCTTTCATAACTGCATTCCTTTTCATAAATTTAATTATAATACGGCTCGCACAGAAAGGCGCGGACGCCTCTCTCTGCCAGCATATTAACGTTTTTTTCCGCCGTTTCCCGGTCATCGAACAGACCGAAGACGGACGGACCGCTGCCGCTCACCAGCCCCGCCAGCGCGCCGCCCTGACGCAGCTCACCGATCAGCCGTGCAGCCTTCGGACGCTCCGGCAGGACCGCCGACTCGAAAATGTTGTACATTTTTCCCGCAATGACAGGCAGCTTTCCGCCCGCCAGCGCGTCGGTGAACGCGGAAAGACTACTTTCGCGCCGGTTCCAGTCGTACATCTCATCGAGCTTCCGGTACGCGAGCGGCGTGGATACGCCCTCGCCCGCACAGGCAACGACGAACACGCATCCGTAAAGTTCCGCACAGGTTGAGAAGCGGTCGCCGATCCCGGCTGCCGACGCAATGCCGCGCCTTACACAGAACGGCACGTCCGCGCCGACCTTCGCGCCCATTTTGCAGAGCGTTTCCCGGTCATAGCCGGTCCCATACAGCTCGTTCAGCGCGAGGAAGACCGCCGCCGCGTCGGTCGAGCCGCCCGCCAGTCCCGCCGCGATGGGAATGACCTTCTCGATGCGGATGAACACGTCAAAAACGTCGATCCGCGCGTGTTCAAAGAAGACCTTCGCCGCTTTCCAGCACAGATTCGATTCGTCGCACGCCAGTCCGTCGACCGAGCAGGCGACCGAAATGCTCCGCCCGCCGTTCTCCGGCTGCCGCCGGACGGTCAGCGTATCGAACAGTGAGATCGACTGCATCACGGTTTCGATATCGTGATACCCGTCGGGACGTTTCGCAGCAACGTCCAGATAGAGATTGATCTTCGCCGGCGCTTTCAATGTCAGAGTATTCATGATGACGCCCCCGTCGTCAGTGCGCGATGAGACGCAGGATCGGATTCTGATGGATCTTCACCGCTTTCTGCGGACACAGCTCCTGACAGCAGAAGCAGCGTATGCAGACGTCATAGGAGATCGCGGCGACCCGTTTCCCGTCCTTCTTTTTTTCCATGCGGATGGTCTTCTGCGGGCAGGAGCGCGCGCACTCGCCGCAGCCGACGCAGGTTTTCCGGTCGATCTCGGGACGCGGACGGAACCATTCGTTCAGCTTTCCGCCGAACGCACCCGGCAGGATGCGCAGAGCGGTCACGCCGAGCGTTTCACGGCTTCGCGCGTCCGGCTGACGGAAATCCGGCACGGCCAGCTCGTCGACCGGCTTTTCTCCGCCGTCCGGGAAGATCAGCTTCACGTCGGAAGCCTTTTCGGGACAGTATCCGCGCGCCGTACCCTCGTCGAGCATGATGATCTTCTCCGCGCCGATGATGTGAGCGCCGACCCGGTCCGCGCAGAACGGATTGCGCCCGCCGATCAGCACTCCGACCGGCTTCGGGTCGCCGCCCGTCGGACCGTTGCCCTCCATCGCCACGATGCCGTCGATCAGGTTGAAGGTCGGCTTCGAGCCGACATGGAACGCGCACAGATCGCAGAGCATTCCGCCGAAATCCTGATAATCCGGGAATCTGGCGTGCATTTCAAACTTCCGCACGCCGGGGATCGTGCCGAAATAATTCTTGACCGCGCCGCTGTACCCGGTCAGCGAGTGACTTTTCAGCTTGCAGAGGTTGACGATCACATCTGCGTCGAGGATGGGAGAGATGATCTCAAACGTCTTCGAGACTTTGCCGTCCGGCGCATCTGTCTCGCGTGAGGAAACATCGTAGTTGAGCGGCACGCCGACCGCTTCCGACACGTCGGCAAGTCCGCAGACGCGGTAGACCGAACGCAGGGACGTTTCACTGTATACGCCGCCCGGACTTTCGGCGATCAGGATCTCCGCCGCCGTCTCCTTCAGGATCCGAAGCACCGCCGCAAGCACTGCCGGATGCGTCGTCGCGGCGGCGGAAGGGTCCTTCTTCATCACGAGATTCGGCTTGACGGCGACCTTTTTGCCGCAGAACATCGACGAAATGCCGAGCGCGTCAAACTGGGCGCGGACAGCGGCTTCGATCGCGGCTTCGTCATAGGTCCCGACGAACGACAGCGCCGTCGGCTCGTTCGGGTCGAGTCCGGGCGCGAACGCGGCGCTCATGAGAGGATCGCGGCGTCCGCGCCGCTCCATTCAATGAACTTCATATATTGATACCCTGATTTCTTAAAGCTGCCTCTTAAAAATCATAAAGTCCGCGGAAAAGCAGAACGCGGTACCCGTTGTCTGTTTTTCTTCTTCTCGAATTTTCAGAGGTAACGTAAATATGCCGTCCGGCGTCCGCAGGACGGGGAGATCATTCCTCCCGCATCAGTTTTTCAAGCTCGCCGAAGGTGAGCTTTCTGATGACGGGACGTCCGATCTTTTCGAGCAGGATGAACGATACGCCGCCGTCCGTCCGCTTTTTGTCCATGTGCATGACCTCAAGTAACCGCTCTGCCGGATAACCGTCCTCGACCGGCAGACCGTACCGGGAGAGAACTTCGCGTATCTCGCCCTCAAGCGGGGGATACCCCACCCGCCCGCCGATTTTTGCCGCCCACAGCATTCCGAGTCCGACCGCTTCGCCGTGCGTGAACCGCTCGAAACCGCCGAGCGTCTCGATGGCGTGACCGACCGTGTGACCGTAATTGAGCACCATCCGCAGTCCGCACTCCCGTTCGTCCGCCGACACGACGTCGGCTTTGATCTTCATACAGCGAGCGATGAGGTCTGCGCGTCCGAGCGAACCGTCCCGGAGCGCTCCGAACAGACCGTCCGCGTCGGCGATCAGTCCGCATTTGACCGCTTCACCCATCCCGTCCCGGAAGACCCGTTCGGGGAGCGTGTCGAGAAACGTGCTGTCCGCGATCACGGCGGCAGGCTGTTTGAACGCGCCGACCAGATTCTTGCCGAAGGGCAGATCGACGCCGGTCTTGCCGCCGATGGACGAGTCGATCTGCGCCAGCAGCGTCGTGGGAAGCTGGATCACGTCCATGCCGCGCAGATAGGTCGCGGCGGCAAAGCCCGCCATATCCCCGCAGACGCCTCCGCCGAGCGCGGCGACCGCGGAACGGCGGGTCAGTCCGGCTTTCGCAAAGGCTTCGTAAAAGCCCGAAACGGTCGTCAGCGTCTTGTTCCGCTCGCCCGCTTCAAACACCGTGAATCCTGCGAGCCGTCCTCCCGCGAGCTTCATGACCCGCTCGCCGTACAGAGGGAAAACATTGCTGTCCGAGACGAGAAAAACGCGGTCCCAGCCGTTTGCGTCAAGGGTCTCCCGAAACGCGCCGTCAAGCACGTCCGCTCCGGCGTACACCGGATAGCTCCCCGCCGAATGGCTGACCCGAAACCGTTCCATTTCTCATCCCTCCCGACAGCATAAAAACCGATAATACTATTCTATCACAAATCGCGCCGGATTGCAAGAAAACAGGCAACAAATTTCAAATAAATTCAAAGAATTCACACCATGCACGAAAAAGGACGGGCGTCCTTCACAGGACGCCCATCCTTTCATCACATTCCGGCTTCTTATGGCTGTTTTATGCTCCCTTGAAATATTCGATCAGCGTTTTGAGCGCCGATTCGTACCCCGGCTTGCCGGAAGCCCAGCACGACGCGATATCGGGATTATCGTTCTTGATGATGTCGATAAAGCCGCCGAGGTTGTTCAGAGCCTGCGAATAGACGAAACCGATGTCGAACCAGACGTTTTCCCGAATGAGATCGAGCATGGCTTCGCTCTCGGCGTCACGGGCATATTTGCGGGTCAGCGCGACCTCGTAGTATTCCGGCACGACCGTGCGGCTGCTCTCGGCGCAGAGCGCTTCCATCATCGTTCCGCAGAGCGTCGGATCCTTTACGGTCTTCGGCACGCAAAGCACCGACAGATTGTCGACGACCGGCGTGTAATAACGTTCCTGCGTCTCGTCGAACTTCGGGAACGGCACGATGCCGAAATCGCTCGTGTTGTCGCGGAACAGCGCGGCATAGCGGAGCGGCGCCTGATAGAACAGCGCACGGTCCTCGCTGAAGATCTTCTGGTCGGCGTCGGGCGCAAACTGTCTGCCGCAGTGGAGCGGAGACATGAAGTCGAAAATCTTCGCGTAGGCGTCGACGAACCGGTCGCACCAGATGGTCAGCTCTGGATAGCCGTCCTTCCCCTTCACGCAGTAGGGCGTTTCAAAATAGATCGGATAGTCGCGGACGTTGTAGAACAGGATGCCCCACTGGTCTTCTTCGTTCCACGTTCCGTTCCCGTCAAGATCGGCGGAAAAGAGCTTGCAGTCTTCGGTCAGCGCGTCGTAGGTCCATGTGTCCGCTTCGACCTTTTCATAAGGGGAAGCGAGCTTGTAATCCTTCATCAGCTTCTTGTTGAAATATACGACCTGCAGATTTTCCCACATGGTCAGCGATGCGTCGCCTAAACACATGAAAAGCTTTCCGCCCATCTCGATGTTGTCGTTGAACCCGGCATACCACCACGGCCTGTCAAAGTCGATGAGCGGCAGCTCCTTCACATTCATTAGGACGTCCTGCAAGGTCAGCGATGTGATATAAGCACAGTACCCCATCACCAGATCATAGGCGTTGTCTCCCGCCAGCACGCTCGACGTCACAAGGTCCATGAAAGTCTGCCGGCTGTCCCAGCCGCCGTCTGCCGTGACCGTCTGGATATCGACATGGAACCGCTCCTCGACCGCCCGGTTTCTTTTGTATACCGCGTCAGTCACGTTGTCGCCGTTTTCCTCCTCGGCGTCAAATTCATACGCCTTGTCGGTCCGGCAGAGGATATGGAACGTCTCTCCGCAGAAATCCTGCTCCGGCAGCGAATCGAGCCATTTCGGCGCCGTGCCGGACGCGATATCCGTTGATTCCGTCTGACCGCCTGCCGGGCCTGCGTCTGCACAGGAGCCGACTGCCGGGACGAGCATCGCAAGCAAAAGGGAAAGTACACATCTGAACCGTTTCATGAGAAAAGCCTCCGTTTCTGATTTTTCCCTTTTATTATAGACTTTTTCCGCTTTTTATGCTATAATAGATATACTGTTTCATGCGACAAATCTATCATCAGGAGGAAAGCTTCATGAGCGTTCAGACCACTCTCCCGCTCGACTGGGGCAGAAAAAACGAGGACGAATTTTCCGTTACCGTTACCGTCAAAAAGGACGAACGGAGTGTGCCGCCCTGTCCCATGCACACGCATGACTGCTTCGAGGTGCTGTATATCCGCACAGGCGAGCGGGCGTGTCTGGCAGCAGGACGGATCTATCACCTGAAAGCGGGCGACGTACTCGTCATCCCGCCGAACGTCCCGCACGCCACGCCGAATCTTGATACCGAGATCTTCGATTCGGTCATTTACGGTTACGCGGAATCGGTCGTTTATACGACTGAAAACACGCTCGGCAGTATGAAATATCTGCTTCCTTTTCACAATGTGATCGACCCGGAACGGCTGTTATTGTCCGATGAATCCAAATATCCGGAGCTGCCGACTCTCCGCGCGCTGCTCGACGAAGGAGCCGCGGTCTTCCGCTCGCATTCCCTGACACGGGAGCTGGATATGCGGGTCAATATCCTGCGCGTCCACACGCTTCTGTACCGATTTTTTCTCGACGCGGGCGGAAAGATGGACGAGCATTTCGGCGAGATCCTCTGTCAGCTGCAGGATGAGATCGAAGCCCACCTCTCCGAAGATCTGTCTCCCTATCTGCTCGCCGAGCGGCTTCACGTCAGCCACAGCCACCTCTGCCGTCTGACAAAGCGTGCGTTCGGTACGACTGTGACCGACCTCATCCGCCGTTTCCGTGTCGACCGCGCCGAACGTCTTCTGACCGGGCATCCCGAGCTGAGCGTGACCGAGATCGGACTGTCGGTCGGATTTGCCGACACGAGCTACTTCATCAAATGCTTCCGTTCCCTTCGCGGCGTCACACCGAACGGACTGCGCGCCTCCTTTGCAGGAACGACCGGTCAGAACCGCCGATAAATCAAAAATCCGAAAACACGCGGCGTGTTTCCGGATTTTCGTATCGTACCGACCGATCGGCTCAGTTCTGATCTTCGCCGGACGGCTTGTCGGAATCTGTCTTTTCCGAATTATCTTTTTCGTCTTTTCCCTTTTTCTCCCGACGGTGCTTTTTGCCATTCTGGATCTTCGTCACGAGCTTCGCCGCGAACGAATTCTTCGCCGCTTCCGTGGTAAGCTGCTTGATCTTGTCGGCAAAGGAGGAACGCGGGACCTCGTCGTTTTCAGTCGGCGGCGCGTCTTCCTTCGCATAATAATCGGACGTCACGGCAGACAGCCCGCAGGAGACGAGCCGCTTCTCCACGCCGATCTTGACGATCGAATAGACGATGGCAAAACAGGGGACCGCGATGAGCATTCCGAGGAGTCCCCACAGGCCGCCCATCACCGTGATCGAGAACAGAACGCCGAGCGCCGAAACGCCGGTCGACTGTCCGAGGATCTTCGGACCGATGATATTGCCGTCGAGCTGCTGAATGATAATGTTGATGACGATGAACCAGAACGCCTTCATCGGATCGACGATGAAGATGATGAACGTGCCGGGGATCGCGCCGATAAACGGTCCGATGACCGGAATGATGTTGCAGAAGCCGACCAGCACGCTGACGAGAATGGCGTAGGGGATCTTCACGATCGAGCAGACGATGAACATCAGGATGCCGATGATCACCGAGTCGATGATCTTTCCGACCAGAAAACCGCCGAAGGTCTTGTCGGAAAACCGCGCCAGCTCGATCACGCTGTCATACATTTTCTGGGTGGTGAAGGCGCGTAAGAGCTTTTTCATCTTTGCGATCAGCTTTTCCTTCGACGCAAGGAAATAGACCGAGAAGAAGATGCCGAGCAGCAGATTCAGAAAACCGCTCGCAAAGTTCGTAATGGCGGAGAACACCTGCGGTACATAGTCCTTCAGGAGCGTGAAGGAGCTGGACAGGATGCCCTCCAGATTGTCGGAAATGGCGCTGAGCTGTTCATAGATGTCGGTCAGCTCGTTGCCGATGACCGTCTCGTAGATGCGTTCCCACACCTTGGTGACAAACGTGGTCAGCGAAACCTCGGAATCGCCGAAGAAGGATTCGGGCAGGAACGTGTCAAGCCATTGCAGCGTCTTGTTGAGATAGCCGTTCATCTTGGACACAAGGTCCGCTGCGGACAGATAGACCTGCGGAATGATGAGCAGCAGCAAAACGGCGAGAATGATGAACACGATGATGTAGGTCAGCGTGATCGACAATCCGCGTTTCAGCGTGTGCGCACGTGTCGTGGCGGTCCGGAAACGCAGGATATGCTTCTCCAGCCCGCGCATGATCGGATTGATGAGATAGGCAAAGATCACTCCGAGAAAGACCGGCGCGAGGATCCGGTTCATCACCGCCGCCGCATCCCGCACCACGCCGAAATTGACGAAGAACAGGATCACCAGCAGCAGGGCGACCGCAGTCAGAAATGTGTATACCGCAATCGTGGTATATTTTCGGTTCCAATCGAGTTTCAAGGGAAGGAGCCTCCGTGTAGTTGTTGAAAGAAAACCTGTCAGTTATCATTTTATCGCAAAAAGCGCCGCTTGTCAAGAGCGATTCGGCATACCGGCATGATTTAACATTTTCTTCATGTCTGCCCTCCGCCCGCAGAGGCGGAATCGGAGCGGTTTCGGCGGAAAAGCGGTTGACATCCGGTCTTTAACATGATATAATGTAGAAAAATCTTCCTGATCTTACTGAAAGGCTGAAATCAATGAAATCTTTTCTGATGATGGGACAGTCCAATATGGCGGGACGCGGCGACTTTGACGAGGTGACGCCGATCCGCAATCCCCATACCTTCATGCTCCGCAACGGTCTCTGGCAGCCCATGACCGAGCCGATCAACTGCGATCGTCCGATCAAGCGCACCGGAAAGCTCGGCACCAACAGCGGCATCGGTCCCGCCGCCAGCTTCGCGGACGCCTATGCCGGGTTTTACGGCGAGGACGTCGGTCTCATTCCCTGCGCCGAGGGCGGCAGCTCGCTCGATATGTGGCGGGTGGACGGTCAGCTCTTCTTAAACGCTTATTATCAGGCGCTGCTTGCGATGAACAGCAGTGAGCTGACCGGCGTCATCTGGCATCAGGGCGAAGCCGAGTGCGGCACGGACGAACGCGCCGACAGCTACGCCGAGCGCTTTCTCGTCATCATGAACGAGCTTCAGAAACGGCTCGGCGTGACGCTGCGTATCGTCGTCGGCGAGCTGGGCGATTTCATGGTCGAACGCTGTCAGAACGACCGCCCGCTCCGCGTCAACGCGCAGCTCCATAAGCTCGCCGAGTTTGACAACATCGCGGCTGCGTCCGCCAAAGGACTTACCGACCGCGGCGATATCCTGCATTTCAACGCCGTTTCCCAGCGCGAGTTCGGCAGACGGTATTTTGAAGCCTACCGCGCGAAATTCGACCCGGCTCACGAATAAGAAAGGAAGGTCCTCCCATGAAAAAACTGTTTGATACGGTAGACGGGCTTCGTCCCTTCACGACCGACCCGCGTACCCGCACCTATCTTTGCCCGACCCGCATCGTCCGCACCGAAGGCGACGTCCGGAACGCCGAAGCGCTGCTTGATCCTTCCTCCGTACAGATCGCGCTGTCCGGAAACGATCTCGCCGTGCTGCACAACGGAGAGGGCGGCGCGCACGCCTCGGTCCTGCTCGACTTCGGGCGCGAGCTTCACGGCTCGGTCCGCACCCTTACGCAGTACGTGAAGCCGCTTTACAAGGTTCCCGACAATCCGAACGTTTTCACCAAGCAGGCGCTTGTGAGCATCCGCTTCGGCGAATCGGTCAGCGAAGCGATGACGTCCATTCCCGTCAAAAACGCGACCAACGACCATGCCATGCGCGACTTTTCGCTGATGCTGACCGGCATGAGCGGTTCCGACACGAACGAGACCGGCTTCCGCTTCGTGCGCATCGAGCTGCTCGCCGACAACACCGAGATCGCGCTGCGCGCGGTGCTGGGCATTCTGATCGTCCGCGATATCCCCTATCTCGGCACATTTGAATCCTCCGACCCGCTGCTCGATAAGATCTACGCGACCTGCGCCTACACCGCGCACCTCAATATGCAGGAATATCTCTGGGACGGCATCAAGCGCGACCGGCTCGTCTGGATCGGCGATATGCATCCGGAGGTCATGACCATCTGCACCGTCTTCGGCGCGAACGAGGCAGTCCCGAAGAGTCTCGATTACGCGCGCGACATCGCCGACCTGAAAGCAGGCGGACGGGACTGCTGGATGAACGGCATTCCCTCCTATTCGCTCTGGTGGATCATGTCGCAGTACGATTATTTCATGCAGAACGGAGACCTTGACTACCTCTCTGAACAGCGGGACTATCTGGCGGGTCTTGTGCGTCTGATCGTGTCCTTTATCGGCGAAGACGGCGCGGAAAATCTCCCCGGCTGGCGTTTTCTCGACTGGCCGACGGAGGGCGACGCCGAAACGATCCACGCGGGACTGCAGGGACTTCTCTGCATGGCGCTCGACGCGGCTGCCAAGCTCGCCGACGCGCTGAACGACGCCGAAACCGCCGCGCTCTGCCGCAGAACGACCGCTCTGCTCCGCACACACGTTCCGACCGCGCACCGCAAACAGGCTGCCGCGCTGATGGCGCTGGGCAGCGTGGACGACGCGAAAAAGCTCGACGACGAGGTGATCTCGGTCGGCGGCGCACACGGATTTTCGACCTTCTACTCCTACTATATGCTCACCGCCCGTGCGCTTGCGGGAAAGACCGCCGAAGCGCTCGACGATCTGCGCACCTTCTACGGCGCAATGTTAAGGCTCGGCGCGACCTCCTTCTGGGAAGACTTCGGTCTCGACTGGGTGGAGAAGGCAGGCGGCTTTGAGAAGACCGCGCCGATCGACGAGCCGGTCGCCGAGGGCATGACCGATATCCACGGCGATTTCGGCGCACACTGCTACGTCGGACTGCGCCACAGTCTCTGCCACGGCTGGTCATCCGCACCGACGGCGTTCCTCGCACGGTTCGTG
>JAZRXB010000010.1:0-7334 GCA_045600005.1 Eubacteriales bacterium
TCTCCTCCCGTTTGTCAAGAGGTTTTTGAAAAAATTCCGCCCGGAGGGACACAAGGCCCGTCAGGGCGGTTCTGTCAGAGCAGAACGTTCAGTTTACCGTGAAGAGTACGTCGCAGGGCTGACCGTTGACCTCGAAGGAGAGACGGTAGGA
This sequence comes from Eubacteriales bacterium, assembly GCA_045600005.1. Classification (GTDB taxonomy): domain Bacteria; phylum Bacillota; class Clostridia; order Oscillospirales; family CAG-272; genus Flemingiibacterium. The sequence continues at coordinate 152 of JAZRXB010000010.1, forward strand.
GCCTTTCTTTAACCGTTCGGGGAACGAAACGCCGAAGGTCAGGAAGGAAGCGCTCCTGTCGGTCGTGACGGATGGCGTCACTTCGACCGGCGTCGTCGTGTCGTCGGAGTTCACCAGCTCCAGCTCGTCGACGCGGATGCTTTCGGCAGCCAGAAGGTTGACGGCGGCTTTCACCGTAACGGTGCGGGAAGCGTAGGAAGCGGTGAAGCGCACGCCGCCGGTGACGATGAGCGATCTGACCGCGCCGTTCTCGAACGTGACCTCAACGTTCTTCATATACATATCGGCGAGAGCGGCGGGCGAGACCGTGCGGTCGCTGTTCAGCGTGACGAGGACCGCGTCCGTACCGAGACGGTAAGTCGTGCCGCCGACCGTGACGGTCGTGCCGGTGTAGCCGGTGACGACGCCGCTCGTGACCTCCGCGTTCTGGACGGAGATGAAGCCGTTCATATCGGTCAGGTAGTTCTGACCGACCGTCAGGGAAGCGGAAGCGGAGTTCATCGTAACGATCCTGCCCGACGCAAGGTCAAGCACACTGTACGTGTAGGTGACTTTGCCGTCCAGCAGCTCTGCGCCGGTGGAAGCGAGGACCTTGACGCTCGAAGCGGTCGAATCGACGCTGCCGACCGAACCGTCGCTGATATAGAGGTAACGTAAGGTCTCGACGCTGCCGACTTCGTTGCGGAAGACCGCCGTGACCGACGCGCCGCTGTTCACGTGGAGATCGGACGTGAAGCCGCCCTTTACCACAGTGACGCTGCCGCCGTGCCGGACGATGATCGTGCTGTCGTCGTCGATGACGAAGCTGATCTCGGATTCATTCAGTCCCGTCGAGGTGACTGCCGAAGCGGAACCTCTGCGGAGCGTGTAGTTCGAATCGGTGCGGGTGACGGTCGTGCCGCTTGCCTTGTCGATGACGAGCGCCAGCTCATTGTTCCGATCGCTGTTCTGGACGAACGCATCCGGACCGGAGGCGATGACGCCGCCCGTGACCGTGCAGGGGATCAGCGTGTAAACGTCGTTCGTATCCTTTCTGTAACGGTAGACCGCGCCTTCGCTGACCGACGGATTGGTGACGAAGATCGTCTCCTTCGCGCCGTCCAGGTTCGCTTCCATGACGTAGCCGAACCGGCTGTTCAAGAAGACCGGCGTGGTACCGCTTTCGGCGATCAGGTATTCGGACGGAGCCGAAACGGTCGAAGCCGACGCGCTGACCGCTAAGATCGTGCCGCCGTAGGTGATGATGCGGACCTTCTCGCCGACTGCGAGCTGTGCGCGGATCGAAGCGGCGGAGACGCCGAGCTTCGCGCTGCCGAGGTCGTATTTCACGCCTCCGATCGTCGCGGTCGTGGAGGTCAGGCGGGAGATCAGCTCCGGTTCGCTGACCGGGAGGACAGCCGCGAGTTCGAGCGTTTTATTTGCTTCATTATAATAGCTGAGAACGTAGTCGCCGTGCTTCGCGTCGTCCGGGTTGACGAGCGTGAGGTCGGCGAGCTTGGCGTTGTCCGCAAGGTTGACCTTGCCGCCGACGATCTGGAGCTTACCGAACGCATAGGAGCGGAGGATGAGACGGTCGGCGGCGTCACTGTTCCTGTCGTCAAAGATGAGCTTCGCGTCATACGCGCCGAGCAGAGCGGACAGCTCCGCGTTGGTTCTGACCTGCGTGAGCTCGCCGTCCGTGTCGTAGACGTAGACGAGCAGTTCGTTTGCGTTGGTCGAGAGGGCGTCGGAGCGCGTTTCGACGACCTGATACTTCACGCCGCCGATCTCGACGTGCGCGTTTTTGTCAGCGACTTTAATGGAAGAAGCGCTTTCGGTCTTAGACAGCGGCGTGCAGCCGAGAACGGTGACGAGCTTGGTCTTTTCATCGTTCCTGCTGACGATGCGGAGCGTTTCGCCGAGATGACTGTCCGCCGTGCCGTCGAGTCCGAGGTCGTCGTAGGCGACGGTCAGCAGACCTGCCGGCGTTTTAACGGTGACATAGCCGTTCTTGGTGACGGGGTCCGCGCCGGGAAGCGCGTAATGGTTGTCGGCGACCAGCACGCCGTCGGCGATGGTGTAGCCGAAGACCTTTTCAATGATGGTCGTGGACTCGTAGAAGGTCAGACCGACCGACGAGGTCCTGGGGATCAGGTATTCGCTGGTCAGCGCGTTATAGAGGATCCCTGCGACTTCGGCGCGGGTCAGCTCCTTGGTATAGCTCAGCTTTTCCAGTCCGCGGTCGAGACCGAGCTTGGTCGCCGCGTCGATGTAGGTCCACGGATAGCCGCTGTTCATCTGGAGCGAGCTGTGACCGAGCGCGCGGACGAGCATGGTCATCGCGTCCTGGAGCGTGATGCCGGCGGTCGGCTCGAAGGTGTCCGCCGAGGTGCCGATGAGGTACCCCGAAGCGTTCGCCCACGAGATCGCGCCGCTGTATGTGTCATCGTAGAGATCGCGGAAGGCGGTCGTGTTGAGCGTACCGGCGGTATCCTTGCCGAGCATCAGACGGAACAGCAGCAGAGCCATCTGTTCGCGGGTGACGGGAGCGTCGGGCGAGAATTCGGTCTCGTCGGTGCCGCGGATGACGCCGATGTCGGACAGGATGCCGATCTGTTCTGCGAACTCGTCGGTTTCCTTCACATCGTCAAAGCTCTTCGCGGCGGCGCCCTGAGCGAGCATTCCGATGAGGATCAGAGCGGCGAGAGAGCCGGAGACGTTTCTTTTCATATTTCCCATAGATATGGTGTTCCTCCGTATCAGGTTGGATTCACGCGGGAGGGGGGTCATACTGTCCGGTTCGTTCGGGTCGTTCCCTTCGTGTGACAACATGATACCACAGGGACGGAGAAAAAGCAATAGAAAACGGGCAAATGTAATGAAACTGTCATGAATATTCATATAATATATATACAATATGCACATATTTCCGCCGAAGGAAGATTCTTGTCCGGTGATCCGGCAGGAAATGGTCCGACTGCCGTCAGAGCGGTGAAACGAAGGATGCGGAGAGCCGATGAAGCCGTTTCGACAGAATTCGCGGCATGATTGTCAAAATTTCCCAAAATTGCGGCGTAAATTTTGTCACGACTAATTTGCAGACACCTCTTGAAAAATCCGGCGCGATATGGTAAAATATGGTTAGCAAGGAATTATAAGCAAAAAATACCAAAAAATGTATCATATGCCCGACCGTGGCAGGCGGCATATCATGGTAAAGGAGTTCAAAAACATGACTGAAAAAACACACCGGCTGCTGGTTTGCAGCAATGAATCGAAAAAACGGGAGGAAGTGACGGGATTACTGTGCCGGATCGGGTTCACGACGGTCAGCGAAGCGGGACACCGGGACGAGGCGGAATATTATCTGAACGACAAACGGTTCGATCTGATCATCTGCGACGCTTCGCTGGACAACGGAGAAGGGCTGCGTCTCCTTTATGCGGAAAACCGGCGCGCCGAACGTTCGGCGGAACAGCCCGCCGCCTTTCTCTACCTCGGCGATCCGGAGGACGCGGATATGCTGCGGGATATCTGCCGGATGTACGGGGCGGAATGTCTCGTGCGTCCCTACACGCAGGCGGAGCTGTGCGAGTGCGTGTTCCGTCTCCTGATCGACCGGAAGGACGACGAGGAAGCGGAAAGGCAGACGCAGCGCCGCGCGGCGGAACAGCTCCATCATACGATGGAACAGGACGAGCCGCTCGAAACGCAGATCACCCGCATCCTGCACAACATCGGCATTCCCGCGCACATCAAAGGGTACAGCTATCTGCGCAACGCGATCATCATGACGGTGGACGACCCGGATATCATCAATTACGTGACCAAATCTCTCTACCCGGCGGTGGCGAAAAGCTACGGCACGACGACCTCCCGCGTCGAGCGCGCCATCCGTCACGCCATCGAGGTCGCGTGGGACCGCGGCGATATCGAAACGCTGAACAGCTATTTCGGCTACACGATCAGCCGTCAGCGCGGCAAACCGACCAATTCCGAGTTCATCGCCATGATCGCGGACAAGCTGCGGCTTGGCGTCATCTGAGCGGGCAAAGCGAAAACCGGCGTCTCCGGTCAAGGGACCGAAGACGCCGGTTTCTGTTTGAGAAATAATGAAGATTATTCGGCTTTGACCGAAGCGCTGCCGGACGCGAGATTTTCGCCCGCGACGGTGATCGTGACCTGCCCCGGTTTCGCGGTGCGGACGATCGCGACCGCGCGGCCCTCAAAGGCGTGGCAGGCGTTCGAGCCGTACTGGTCTTCGTTCGCCGGGTCGCCGCTGAAAATGCCGAGCAGCTCGCCGCCGTTCACCGTGCAGGTGAGTGCGGTCTTCGCCGCGGGAATGCGGTCGCCGGCAAGGTCCGTGACCGAGATGTCGAAGTAGCACAGGTCGCGGTGGTCGGCTTTGATGCGGTCGGTCTCGGCGGTGACGGCGATCTGCGCCGGTGCGCCGACGGTGTGGAGCGACGATCTGCCGCATTCCCTGCCGTCCTTATATGCGATGACCGCGATCTCGCCCTTTTCGTAGGGGATGGTGAAGGAAGCGATCGCCTTGTCGGGAACGCTTCTGCCGAGCGATTTTCCGTTTTGGAACCATTCGATCTCGTCCGCGTCGGTGTAGACCTCGCACTTGACCGGCTTGCCGAGGTATCTGTCCTCGAACGTCCAGCTGTCCAGCACGTCGTACCAGTGCCAGCCCGTGCCGGAGAAGCCTTCGCCGTAGTGTTCGGGATGCGTGGTGAAGATTTTCGGCTCGATCCCGCCGATCCAGACGGCTTCGCGGAAGTAGGACTGCGGACGGCGGTATCCGCACAGGTCAAGGTCGCCCTGATAGCAGCTTCTCCACGGATAGCCGGAGAGCGAGATGCCCGGAATGTAGCCGTCGCGCGCCCACTGCGAGCGTCCCGTGCCGGTCTCGCCGAGGTTGTCGTAAGCGGTCCACGTGAAGTCGCCGATGACCCAGCTGCATTCCTTCACGATGTTCCACGAGGTGTAGAAACGGATGGCGTGTGTTTCGGAGCCCCACATCACGCGCTCCGGGAAGCGCTCGTGATCGGGCTTGTAGCGGTTGTAGGCGTAGTTGTAGCCCGCCATGTCGAGCGGCGCGAAATAGCCTTCGGTGCGGGTCGCCCAGTTGTTGTCGGGACTGTTCGTTTCCGGCCCGTCAAAGTGGGAGAACAGGTCTTTCTTGTAGTCCTCCGGGTCGGAAGCGTCAGTGCGGACGCCCATCAGATAAGTGCAGGAGGTGACGAGACGGGTGTTGTCGTGGCTTCTGATCTCGGCGGCAAGACGGGCGGACCATTCGTCGCCGTTCGATCTGCCGTCGCTTTCGGGGATCTCGTTGCCGATGGAATAGCTGATGACGCACGGATGATTGCGGTCGCGGCGAACCATCGAAGCGATATCGCGCGCATACCAGTCGGCGAACCACAGGTGATAGTTCAGATTGCCGCCCTTCAGGTTGTTCCACATATCGAACGCTTCGTCCATGACGAGGATGCCGAGTCTGTCGCAGGTTTCGAGAAGCTGTAAGGACGGCGGGTTGTGCGCGATGCGCAGCGCGTTGAAGCCGGACGCTTTCAGACGCGACAGCTTGCGGGTGCAGGCAGCCGGGAAGTCCGCCGCGCCGAGTACGCCGTGGTCGTGGTGGATACAGCCGCCGCGCAGCTTCATCGGCTTGCCGTTGAGAAGGAAACCGTTCTTCGCGTCGGCGGAGATCGAGCGGATGCCGAACGTGGTCTCGGCGGTATCGGCGGTCTCGCCGTTCAGCGTGACGACCGAATTCAGCGTGTAGAGGTTCGGATCCTCGGTGTCCCAGAGCTTCGGATCCTCCACCTTGAAGGTGAGCGAGACGTTCGTCTTTTCGCCCTTTCTCAGCTCGACAGACGTTTCGGCAGAGGTCACGGTCTGACCGTCCGCGCCGACGATCGACGCGCTCAGTGTGACCTTTGCGTCAGCGTCCGAGGCGATGAGATATGCGGCGTTTACGGCCGCTTCGGCTTCGCTGACCTTCGGCGTGGTGACGAAAACGTCCCACGGCTCGATGCGGATATCGCCGCCCGTCCAGAGAAAGACGTCGCGGTAGAGACCTGCGCCGGAATACCAGCGGGTCGAGGGCTGGAGCGCGTTGGTCGTGATCGTGATCTTGTTGGTGTGGCCCGGAACGGCGTATTTTGTCAGATCGACGAGGAAGGGCGTGTAGCCGTGCGGGTGCATGATGATCTGGTTCTCGTTGAGCTTGACGGAAGCGCACATATACGCGCCGTCCACGTCGAGGATATAGTGACGCGGCGCTTCGTCGAGCTTCAGATACTTGATATAGGTGCCGACGCCTGCCTGGAAGAAGCCGTTGCTTCCGCCGCCGGGCGCGTTGGCGCTGCGGGGCTGTGTGACGGAATAGTCGTTCGGAAGATCGACCTTGCCGTAAAAGCCGGGCGCGTTCAGCGTCCAGTCCTTGGAAATACAGGTTTTCTGCATGATGAGCTTTCCTTTCTTTCAGATGAATTTATGACAGGGAAACGCTTTTTCCGTCGATCGTGACCGATTCAAAGCGTCCCGATGCGGTCGAATGCCCGTCGCCGTCCACGTCGTCGAAGACGATCTCACGAAGCAGGACCGACGGGTCGGCGCAGGGCTTTCCGTTGACCCGGATGTCTTCGAGCGTCAGCCTTTTCACGGCGCTCGACAGATAGGGGTCGAAAATCTCATAACCGTTCGACAGGACCGATTTCGGTCCGACGCAGGCGAGAACGCCATAGGGGAAGGTCTCCCGATACAGCCGGAGGTCGATCCGCCGGAGCGTCAGCGAGCCGATGTCCGAGCCCAGCTCGAACGCGGCGAACGTGCCGCATAACGGGTCGGAGTTCATGTAAGGCTCGAATTTGTCGATCGGTCCGGCAAGGTCGATTTCGATATCCTCGAAATAGAGATCGTCCGCGCTGCCGACGCCGCCGCGTTCGGGTCTGGAGCCGAGCAGATAGCGCGGCGTCTGAAAGTAGAGCTTGAAGGTGCGGATGCCTCTGATCTCGCGGAACACCGCGTCGGTCAGCGAACAGTCGACCTCGCTGCCGTCGTCGTAGAAATAGCGCCCCGGCTCGATGCGAAGCGCCTTGTAGGGACTGTCCGCGGACAGCTCCAGCCCTTCGCACAGCACGGTCTTCGTCGGACCGAAGTTCACCGACGAATTCTGCCAGTCGTACATATT
>JAZRXB010000011.1:0-10780 GCA_045600005.1 Eubacteriales bacterium
CGACTGTTTCATAAGTGGTGAAACGGCACTGACATGTCAGACATTCTCTGCGGCGGCGGATACTGTTCTCGTCGTCGATCGGACGGGAGTCGATCACCTTGTTATCGGAACATCCACAACTGGGGCATTTCATTTTGAAAGCGGTTCCTTTCTGCAGTCTGACTGCATGGTACACGGAAAACGTTCGATCAGAGTTATTATATCACAAAAACAAACGAATGTAAATGGGTAATATGAAAAAATGATCTGTTTTGATGAAATTTATGCACGAAAATCGGAAAACGGACCGTTTCTCTTGCAGTCTGCGGAAAAATATGCTATAATGAAGGCAGCCTCTAAAAATTCATGAGGAAGAAAAACAAACCCCGATACTATGGGTATCGCGTTTTGTTTTTCAACGGATTATTTGAATTTTTAGAGGTAACCTGAATTAAATATCAGCAATGCGTGAATGGGAAAGGTCTGTTCCGGAACGGCTCTGAATACCAATCGTACAGACGGCGCGTCTGAGGCTTTTCGGACCGGACGGCAGCGCTTTTGCAGAAAAACAAACAATCATCCGGATAAAACAGGAGAACGGAAATGAATATGGTCAGAATCGGAATTTCCTCGTCGGTGAGCGGAGACGGAGCTTATTCCATCGGCGGAGCCTATGTGCGGGCAGTGAAGCGCGCGGGCGGTCTGCCGCTCGTGCTGACTCCGGCGGCGGGAATCGAAACGCTTGACGCGGTGGACGGGATCATCCTCAGCGGCGGCGGAGACGTAGAGCCCGAACGTTACGGCGTGACCGGCTATGCGCCGGAGATCGTCGGCGGCGTGAGCAGAGAGCGCGATGAGTTCGAGTTTGAGCTGGCACGGGAAGCCTTTGCGCGGAAAATGCCGTTGTTCGGCATCTGCCGCGGCGTTCAGGTGCTGAACGCCGCGCTCGGCGGAACGCTCCACCTTGATATTCCGAACCATCGGCAGACCCTGCCGCGTCCGGACGCTTCGCACACGGTCACGGTGACGGACGGCACACGGCTTTCACGGATCACCGGCGGCGGTACGCTGTCGGTCAACAGCTTTCATCATCAGGGAGTGAAGGTCCCCGCGCCCGTTCTTCGCGTCGGCGCGCTGTCGGAGGACGGCGTCATTGAGTCGGTCGAAGCGTCCGACCGGTATTGTCTGGGCGTACAGTGGCACCCGGAATGTCTCGACGACCCTGCCAGCTGTGCGCTGTTTGAAGCTCTGGCCGAAGCGGCGCGGGAATGGCGCGAGGAAACCGGAACGCGCTGAGCGTGCGCTTTCATCAAAACACAGACGGAGGGTATCATGTCAGCCTGTATCAAAAACGGTATTTTATATGTCGACGGGAAGCCGCGCTTCGGTCTCGGCGCGTCGTATTATCCCTCGTTCCATGAAGGAAAATTCGTCGTCCCGGAGGACGCTGACCGCGTCGGCGTGATGAAAAAGGATTTCGCGCTGATGAAGCAGACGCATCTGAATTTTGTCCGCTGCGCGGCGCTGGGAACACTGTCGAAGGAAAACGGCGAAGTGAAGGTCGATACGCCCTTCATCGACGAAATGGCGCGGGAAGCCGAACGCGCGGAGCTTGGTCTGAGCGTCCGCCTGAACGGTTATTTCGTCAATCTGAGCGGCAATACCGACTATGAATTCATCAACAACAAGGGCGAGGGGATGAGCAAGGTCTGGTCGGTGTTCATGCAGTCCTGCTTCTTCCATGAAGGCGCGTCGAAGGACAACCGGGACGCGACCTATGCGCTGGCAAAGCACTTTTCGGCGTTTCCGTCGGTCATCTCCTATCAGATCTACAACGAGCCGCACTATCCGTACAACGGCGTGTACGACTATCATCCGCTGGCGATCGCCGCCTATCGGAAGTGGCTGGTCGAGCGCGGGATCATGACCGCCGAAGCTGCCGCGGATTATGAGCCGCCGCGCGAGCGTCCGAACGGGAAGGACGGCATCACGGAATGGGTCAACTGGCGCGAGTTCTCGAAGGAAGCGCTCGTGCATTTTCTCGACGAGACCGCGCACGCCGCACGGAAAGCTGCGCCTGAGCTTGACACCTACACCTGCTACACAGCCTCTCACGCCACGAACGGAAACGCGGACGGCGGCGTGACCTTCTTCGACGACGCAAAGGATCTGACAACGCTCGCCTACACGCTTTATAATCAGTACGTAGGGTCGGATTACTTCTCCTCCGCCTACGTCACGGCTCTGGCGGAATCGGCGGCGGCGGTCTATGGGAAGAAGGCGTGGTGCGCCGAGATGGACGCGCGCACGCATCTGCCGTCCGCGAACTTCTACCGCTCGACGCTCGAAGCGATCGGCGCGGGACTCAAGGGCATCGACTACTACGAATGGCGGGGCGATTATCCGGCTGAGAACACGCCTCTGCCCGACAACTGCGGGTTCCTGCACTGGGATGGCTCGAAGACCGAGCGGTTCGACCGCGACGCCGCGCTGCTTGCGCTGGTCGACCGGTATTCCGAAACAATCGTCACGGCGGACAAGAAGCGCACGGGTATCGCCATCCTGCATTCCGACCGTTCCTACCGCCGTTTTGACGCGCTGTCCGACCCGAAGCTGGGCGGCATGAATCTGTGGTGCTATCTGACGCTCTGCACCTATCGGGAGCTGCGGAAAGCGGGCTTCGCGTGCGATTTCGTGCGCGCCGAAGACCTCGCCGGGAATAAGCTCGGCGTGCGGGTGATCTTTGTGCCGTCGCGCGCGGGACTGTCGGCGGCGGAAACGAATGCGCTCCATGCGTTCGCCGAAAAGGGCGGAAAGGTCGTGTACGGCGAGCAGAGCGGCACGTTCGGCTCGGTCGTCACGGACAGCTGGTGGTTCTCCGACGAGCTTCCGCAGAACCGCACGACGGTGGAGTTCCGCGGCGGCGCGCCGCTTGCCGACGTGCTGGAACGGCTCGGCGAGGTCCCGTTTGTCGAAACGGGCGACCGTCATCTGTTCGCCAATGTGCTGGAAGGCGGCGGATATCACATCGTGACGCTGGTCAACAATCATCCGTATGAGGTACCGGTTCCGGCGCACAGAGTGAAGTTCAATTTCCCGGCAAAGAAGGTGCGTTTCGTCACGCCCGAATACGAGACCGAGCTTGAAGTCACCGACGGCGCGTTCACGCTTCCTGCCGCGGCGGACGCGGTGATGCTCATCGTTGAATAAGGAGGGACTGTTATGCGTTTTGAACCGAGACAGATCATCCTGAAAGACGGACGGACCTGTATTCTGAAACCGACCGCTCCGGAATACGCCGAAGAAATGATCGAATACATGAAGACGACGGCGGGAGAAACACCGTATCTTGTCAGATATCCGGATGAGATCGACTTCACGCCGGAACAGGAGCGGGAGATATTGGGACGCCTTCTGGAAGACCCGAATTCGATCATGATGATGGCTTTCGTGGACGGAAAGACAGCCGGAAACGGAAGCGTCAGCGGGATCGGGACGAGACGTAAGATCAGACACCGCTGCTCGCTTGCCATTGCGCTCTGCCGGGAATTCTGGGGACTTGGCATCGGAAGCGCCATGATCGGGTACATGACGGAGCTTGCCGCACAGGTCGGCTGGACACAGCTTGAGCTGGAGGTCGTCGAGGAAAACGCTCGGGCAAGGGCGCTTTATCAGAAGTGCGGGTTTACCGAAAGCGGACGGCGGCACGGTGCGTTTCTGTTCGACGACGGCACGGCGCACGATCTGATCCTGATGTACAGAAGTCTGACATAACGAAAACATTCCCGCCGCGCCGGTCTGAAAACGGAACCGGCGCGGCGGGAAACTGTTTCGGCGGTTATGGTTTGTTCCCGCTGTCGGAGGACGAGCGGTAGGTCTGCGGCGTGACGCCGCGAAGCTCCCGGAAGACCCGGTAGAAGTGTTCCACGGTATTGAAACCCGTGTGGGACGCGATCTCCGCGATGCTCAGCTGTGAATGACGGAGCAGACGGGACGCGGCGTCGATCTTGGCGGCGTTCAGAAGCTGCGTGAAGGTCCGCCCGGTGCTTTGCAGGAGCAGACGGCAGAGATAGTTCTTCGAGTAACCGACCTTCTGCGCGAGCACGTCGAGCGTCAGCGTGCTGTGATTTTCGATGATGTACTGAATGATATAACCCACGCGGGACGTGCGGTCGGACGAACGTGCGCCGCCGCTTCCGATGTAGTCGCGCACCAGACGGCAGAACAGCTCGGTCAGGTGGCATTCTCCGATGATCTCATAGTAAACGCGGCGGTTGGTGTACTCGCGGAACATTTCGAGGACAAAGCCGCGCATGAACGGGTCCGCTCCGGTCGAAAACATCATCGTTTTCACCGGGTCGCCGCCGTATAGCGAACGCTGGAAGAAATCAGAGAGGATGTTGTTCTCACCAAGCCATTTGAAGAAGACCTTTTCAAATGTTGAGCCTTTCAGATAGATTTTGATCATGATGCTCTCATCGTCAAAGATGCGGATGGCGTGATCGGTTTTCGGGGAGATCAGCAGAAAGTCGCCCGCCGTCATACTGACGGTTCCGTCCTCCGTCTGAATATCCGCGTGACCGGAGTAGACATAATTGAGCTGAAAATAGTCGTGGGAATGGAGCCGGTGGCAGTCGTAGCGGAAATGCTTGACGATCTGGATGTTGACGCTGCTCGGATCGTTGCGGAAACGGCGGTTTTCCTTGAAAAGGTTATAGCTGTCCCAGAAGGAGATGACCGCCCCTTCATCGTGCAGCTGTTTCAGATACAGTTCGATGGGACGGAATTCGTGCAGATAGGCGTCGGCGTCCGCCGCATCGGACAGATAGACCAGATGCTCCTCACGCTCGTGCTCGGCGACGATACGATTGAATTCAGACTGAATATCCATGCGGACCTCCTTCGCGATAAAGATAATATATGTTAATGGATGGATAATCCGGACAATTTACAGAGACGGAAAATCATGCTATAATAGTGCTGTCGGGCGGATAATTTGCAGACCAAAATGCCCGGCAGAATATGTGAACAGGAGAGAATCATGATGAAAACGTACTCTGTGAAAAAGCTCGTGACCGCTGCGCTGGCGGCGGTAATGACCGTGTGCGCACTGACCGGCAGTGCGTCCGCCGCGCTCGGCGACATCAAGGTGAACTGCGTCGGCGTGACCAAAGCGCCCGTTCAGGACGGCAAGGTCACAAAGGAAGAATACGGCGGAAACGATCCGATCGTGCTGGACGGAAGCGGTAAATTCACCGAAGGCACATGGGCGGGAACCAGCTGGAAAACCGAAGTCATCAAGTATTATTACACATGGGACGCAAAGAACCTGTATGTCGGCGTCACCGTAGAGGGCGACACGACCGAAGCGCAGGAAAAGGCTCCGGCTCCCGGCAGCGGCGAATGCCCCTTCGGCAAATGCGATTCGGTCCAGATCGGCTTCAATCCCGGCGGTATCATCAAGGGAACGGAGCTGCTGATGTACTGCGTCGGCTTCAACGCGGGCGGACAGGCAGTGGTCCACGGCGACGCTTACTGCTCCGAGAAGGACGGTTCGCAGACCGTTGACGTTTCCGACCGGATCAAGGCTTATTCGAGAAAATATTCCGCGAGCGGAATAAACTATGAGACTGAGGTCGCCATTCCGTGGAGCGCCATCTTCGTCAAGGGCGCGTGCCGTACCAGCGGAGGCGCCAAGATCTTCGATATGACCGGCGAAAAGGCGAAGGACGGCTATGTGCTGCCGATCTTCTGTGTCTACACCGACAACGACAACAAGGGCGGGAATGTTTACATCCGTACCGATGCGACGACCGGCAACAAGTGGGTCGGCGAAGAAATGGCTTCGATCGCTCTGGTGCTGAAGGATGCGCCGAAGCCTGCCGCTGCTGCTCCCGCGGCAAGCGCGAAGACCGCTGACGCCGCTTCGCTCGCACTCTGTGCGGCAGCTCTTGCCGGTTTCGGCATGATCGTTCTGAAAAAGAAGGAAAGATGATCTCTCTTTTGCGAGGAATGTGAACTTTTTTCTCCCTTTCGCCGCCGTCCCGGTCTGCGCCGGGACGGCGGTTTTTTCGGCGGTTCGTCGGGCGGTCATCATGGCTCGTCAGGACTCCGGTCTGCGCCGGGACGGCGGTTTTTTGTGCGTTCGGAACGTTCGGGGACGGATGATTTCCCGCGCGGTCATGCCGTTCCGGGCGTCCGCTCATGAAAAGAGCGCGGTCTTCTGCCGCGCTCTCACGAACCCGTCCGCACGGACGGGTTTTATTCGTCGTCGCTTTCCAGCATGACGGCCGCTTCCACATTCGTCGAACCGTCGGAACGAAGGGTGCGGAAATAATACTGTCCGTCGCTTTCGGTCATGTAAACCTTCAGTACCTCGCCCTTTTTCGCTTCGGCGGCGAAGGTGATGCCCAGCCGGATGACCCGTTTTCCCTCCATGTCCGGGATGAAATCACAGAGCATATCGGGATAGTTGGTGTTGTTCATGTGGCGGTTCACGTCGAGATCGCTGTATACGATGGGACGTTCGCCGACCAGCGAGAGATTCAGCTCGCGCGGGATGTGGACGCGCTTCGGCGCGTCAAGCTCCAGCGCTTCGTCGGTGCCGAAGCCGAGCTTCACGTCTTCCACGCGGATGAGCCGCCGGTCTTCGATGCCGATCAGTCCCCAGACCGATGCGGCTTCGGCGATGACTTCGCCCTCGCGGCGGATCTGATAACAGCGGTTGAAGCTGACGCCCCGGCTCTCGACCGCCCACGAGGTGACGGTGATGAGGTCGTGCGCAAAGAGCGGGTGATAGAGGCTCATATTGATGCGGCTCAGTAAGAACGCCATGCCGTTTCTGCGCAGCTCCTCATTCGAGGGACCGAGGTTCTGCATCTGGAGGTTGGCGGTCTCCTGCATATAGCGCAGTACGAGAGAAGCGCGCACCACGCCGTCCGGGTCGCAGTCATGCGTATTGATTCTGTAATCCTCTGACCATTTCATGTTCGCCTGCATCCTTTTTCATCAGGGATACGCTATCCTCGTCCGCTTCGGACTCTTTTCCCGAAAACGGACGGGAGACAGCGTTTCCGGGGAAACGCTGCATAAGGTCGTATTCGATGACAAAAACGACCGGATCGGCGTATTCCCGGGGAATGAGCTGACCGGCGGAGCGCGCCGGTTTTCAGAACGCGGACTGCCCGACGGGGCAGTCCGCGTGATGGTTTTCTTAAAGCGTGTTCTGGGAACCGAGAACGGTCGTGATCTTGTGCGTGACCATCTTCTTGACTTCTTCGCGCGCGACAGACAGATAGGTTCTGGGGTCGAAGACTTCGGGCTGACTGGTCATGACTCTGCGGATACCTGCGGTCATGGCAAGACGGATATCGGAGTCGATGTTGATCTTGCAGACGGAGAGGGAAGCCGCTTTTCTGAGCTGTTCCTCCGGGATGCCCACTGCGTCCGGCAGCTTGCCGCCGATGGAGTTGATCTCCCTGACGTATTCCTGCGGAACGGAGGATGCGCCGTGCAGAACGATCGGGAAGCCGGGCAGTCTTCTGCCGACTTCTACGAGGATGTCGAAACGGAGAGGAGGCGGAAGAAGGATGCCTTCTGCGTTTCTGGTACACTGTTCGGGCTTGAACTTGTAAGCGCCGTGGCTCGTGCCGATGGCGATGGCGAGAGAATCGACGCCGGTCTTGGCGACGAATTCCTCGACCTCTTCGGGACGGGTGTAGGAAGAATCGGCTGCGGAGACCTTAACGTCGTCCTCAACGCCTGCGAGTCTGCCGAGGTCGCCTTCTACGACGACGCCGTGAGCGTGCGCGTAGTCGACGACCTTCTTCGTGACTTCGATGTTCTCGGCGAAGGAGTAGTGAGAGCCGTCGATCATAACGGACGTGAAGCCGCCGTCGATGCAGGCCTTGCAGATCTCAAAATCTGCGCCGTGGTCGAGATGGAGTGCGAGGTCGATGTCAGCGTCCCTGATGGCTGCGTTGGCGAGCGCGAGCAGATATTCCTGCTTTGCGTACTTTCTTGCGCCTGCGGAGACCTGAAGGATAACGGGAGATCTTGCTTCGCCCGCTGCTTCGGTGATCGCCTGGACGATCTCCATGTTGTTGATGTTGAAAGCGCCGATCGCGTAATGACCGGCATATGCCTTCTTGAACATTTCTTTCGTTGTTACGAGTGCCATAATACTATCGCTCCTGTCGGAATTGAATTAGAACATTACTGATATATTTTACTCCATTTTGCCCCGTAAATCAAGGGGTTTGAAAAAATAAGTTGTGAATTTTTTATCTTTTGGGGAAAAAGCCGGAAATCTCCGCTTCCGGACGACAAAATCGGGCAGAATGAGCGGCATTTCCGTTCCCTTTGTGTCAGATGAGCTTGAGCTTTCGATACTTCTGCGGCGTTTCGCCGAACTTTTTCTTGAAGCGGCGGGAGAAATAGAACTGATCGCAGAAGCCGAAGCGCTCGCTGATCTGGAGAACGGTCAGGTCGCTTTTGAGCAGCAGCTGTTCGGATTCAAACAGGATCGTCTCGTCGATGTAGCTGCCGATGGTCATGCCGACCTCGGTCTTGAATTTCTTGGCGAGTGTGCTTTCCGAGACGAAGGAGTTCGCCGCAAGCTCCGCCACGCCGAGCTGGAGGGACAGATGCGAGCGGATGTATTCGATGGCGAGCAGCACACAGCGCGAATAACGCACCGGCTCGAGACGGATATCGTATTTTTTCATCATGGTCAGAAGGGACGCATACAGCTCCTGACGCAGCATCAGACCGTCCACCAGCTCGCTGCTCTGCGAAAAGCCGATCAGCTCGCGGATCTTTTCCTCGCCGGGCGAATAGCTCATCAGTCCGCGGAAGGTGCTGAGCAGATCGGTCCCGTTGAAATCGGTCAGGTTCAGGTGGAAAAAGAGCTGTTCCATCGAGGTCTCGCAGGCATAGCGGAAGGAGTAGCCGGTCGGCATCAGATAGCAGCAGCCGGTTTCAAGCGGGATCTTTTTCCGGGAAGCGCCCGCGCCCTCGATGATATAGGGGTCGCCTCCCGCGATGTAATATAGACGCGCATAGGGCGGGGTGACGATGTTGCCCGTCCATTCGCCGCCGGTCCGGGCGTGACCGTATTCGATCAGCCGCAGGCGGATGTTGTTGAGGTTGTCGCACATGGCGTAATTTCGATCGATGATCATAGTCTGCCGTTCATCCTTGATTTACCGGAATATCCATAAAATTAACCAGAATCTATCTTGCAGGGGACGGGATCTTCCGTTATAATGGTGATAACATCGACGCCTTTCCTCCGGTCGGAGGAGAACGGCGCGCGATGACGTTACAGATAAATCCATATCGTAAGACTACTTAATATCATAGTACAAAACGCGGAAGAAAGCAAGTGCTTTCGCGAAATTTCAGGAGGAAAAAATATGTCCAGCTATGTGATCAAGAAAACGCCCGGCGATACCGAGTGGTTCCGCCATGACCGTTTCGGTATGTTCATTCACTGGGGTCTGTACGCCATGCCCGCCCGTCATGAATGGATCAAGCGCAACGAGCAGATCTCCGAGGAGCATTACGACACCTATTTCAAGTATTTCAATCCCGACCTTTACGACCCGAAGGAATGGGCTCGTCAGGCGAAAGCCGCCGGCATGAAGTACGTTGTCCTCACGGCGAAGCATCACGAGGGCTTCTGTATGTTCGACAGCCGGTACACCGACTACAAATGCACGAACACGCCCGCCGGACGCGACCTTGTGCGCGAATACGTCGACGCATTCCGCGCAGAGGGACTCCATATCGGCTTCTACTATTCGCTGATCGACTGGCATCATCCCGAGTTCCCGATCGACATGATCCATCCGCGCCAGTACGATCCGAACGCCTATGAGATGAGCAAGGACCGCGATATGCACAAGTACGCCGAGTATATGCGCAATCAGGTCACGGAGCTGCTGACGAACTATGGCAAGATCGACATTCTGTGGTTCGACTTCTCCTATTCAAACAGAGTTCCTCCGAAGGGTCAGGAATGGATGAAGGGCAAGGGCAAGGACGACTGGGAAGCCGAAGAGCTGATCGCGCTCGCCAGAAAGCTCCAGCCGGGCATCATCATCGACAACCGCACTGAGCTTGAGCAGGACCTCTGGACGCCCGAGCAGGTCCAGCCGAACGAATGGGTGCGCGACGCGAAGACCGGCGAGCTTGTCACGTGGGAAGCCTGCCAGACCTTCTCCGGCTCGTGGGGCTATCACCGCGACGAGTCGACGTGGAAGTCTCCCGAAATGCTCATCCGTATGCTGATCAATACGGTTTCCTGCGGCGGCAACCTTCTGATGAACGTCGGACCGACCGCGCGCGGCTATCTCGACTACCGTGCAGAAGCGGCGCTGAAGGTTTACGCCGACTGGATGAAGTACAACAGCCGCTCGATCTACGGCTGCACGATGGCAGAGCCGGAATTCCTCAAGAATGTGCCTGCCGACTGCCGTCTGACGCAGAGCGAGGACGGAAAGCGCCTGTACATCCATCTGTTCGCTTATCCCTTCAAGCACCTGGTCGTGCCGGGACTGGCGGGCAAGGTCGACTACGCGCAGTTCTTACACGACGCGAGCGAGATCAAGTATACCGACAATAAGGTCGACCATTTCGCGGCTGAAACGCCGTCGGCCGATGAGATGACCTGCTTCTATCTGCCAGCCGTCAAACCGCCTGTGATCGTACCGGTCATCGAAGTCTTCCTTAAATGAAAAGGAAACGTTCCGCCGTCCGCCGAGCGGACGGCGGAGGGAAAACGGAAAATCTGCCGCGC
>JAZRXB010000012.1:0-10377 GCA_045600005.1 Eubacteriales bacterium
GATCACCGCGACCTGCTCGCCGACCCGGAGATCGACGCGGTGGTCATGGCGACCCCGATCGACGTTCACGCCGAAACGGTCGTCGACGCGCTGAACGCGGGCAAGCACGTGATGAGCGAGGTCATCGTGGCGACGACCATCGACGACATCTACCGCATCGGCGAAGCGATCAAGAAGAGCGGCAAGACCTACATGATGGCGGAGAATTACTGCTACATCCGTCCGCTTCTGATCGTGGAGAACCTCATCCGTTCCGGAAAGCTCGGCGAGATCTACTACGCCGAGAGCGACTATCTGAAGGATTTTCAGGAATACCATCCGAACTTCCCGAACATCGGCGGCTGGCGGCAGAAGACCTACTTCGGACGGCGCGGGCATCCGTACATCACGCACACGCTCGGTCCGCTGCTCCACATCATGGACGAAAAGATCAAGACCGTCTCCTGCATGGCGGCGGGACACAGCTTCGACATGGAAGCGGACAACACCTGCTGTCTGATGATGGAGACGGATAAGGGGCATCTCATCCGCCTGCGTTCGAGCTTTGTCTCCCCGCGTCCCGACAGCTTCTGCTATTACAGCTTTCAGGGGACGGAGGGCTGCTATCAGGCTCCTCAGGGACCGACCGATTTCCACAAGCTGTACATCAAGGGCGTCTGCCGTCAGGGCGGCTGGAACGCGCCGGGCGAGTGGAAGAACGTCTACGAGTTCAAGGACTGCTGCACCGACGAGTGGAAGACCTGCTGGAACCCGGACGACTACCCCGCCGATCTGCCGGACAACGGGACCTACCAGTTATACGACACCGGCGCGAAAATGATGCTCGAAAAGTTCGTCGACTGCGTGCTGCACAATAAGCCCGCGCCGGTCTCCTTCGAGGACGCGGCGAACTGGACGGCGGCGGGACTTCTTTCCGCCGATTCGGTCAACAACGGCTCGAAGCCGTTCGACGTGCCGGATTTCAGGCTCTGAGTTTTCTCAACAATCGAAATATACCAAGCGCTCTGCCCGGATGGGGCGGACGCCGGACGGTCCTGCCGTCCGGCGTCCGGACCTGTCTCTGTTCCGTGACTTTTTGTTCTCTTAGACTGGCAATTTCAAGCGAAAATAACATATTTTGTATTTCTGCGTTTTCAAAAAGAAGCGGAGGGCTTTTGCCCTCCGCCGATAAAATATCAGAAATGAATTTTCTCGCTTAAGAAACGAAATTGCCGAGCTTCACATCATAGGCGTGTCTGACCTGCTTCTCATCATAAGAGTAAAGAATGACCTGATCGGGCATTTTGGAAACGCTGAACGTGTAAGCGTACTGGTTCATGGTCACATTGTCAGTCGCGTAGATGATTCTGAGAGCCTCCCATTGGTATTCGGTGGAATCGACCACGATGTTTGCCTGATACTGTGCAATCATTCTGTTGTCTCTGACTGGGATCTCGCCGTTGATGCCATCGCCTGCGAGCGATACAATCAGCTTGCCGTAGTCGTTGAACGCGATGTTCGCAATCCAGATGCTGGCAGACTTGCCTTCAAAGTACAGCGTTGCTTCATTCGGGTTGTTGTGAGGTTCCGGTTCCGACGGTGTAATATCATCCGGATTTGTATTATTGTTTTGTACTGCCGCAATAACAGCCGCGGCGAGCTGACTGCTGAATGAAACCTGATTGACAGTGTTGTTCAGCAGTTCGTTCATAGTACTGTCATATTCATTCCATGCAGTTTCGCTGTCATAATGGAGAGCTTCGATTTTCTTCACAGCGCGTTCAACAGTCTTCCTGACGAATTTTTCATTGCGTTTAGTGACAAGAGATCGAATCTGCTCCAGATATTTTTCTTTCAGCTGTGCAAACGAGTCTTCGCTGCACTCCTCGACAACCGAATCCGTTTTCGCGTTGTCTTCGTCAGCAGCAAATACAGAAATTCCCATTACACCGAATGCAATCACTATTAATAAAACAGCGCATACTTTTTGTAAATTTTTCATTGTAATGACTTTCCTTTCTGAATAATCGAACAGTAAATATATTAATTGAATATTTCATTTTGTCAAGTGTTCATAGGCTTATTTGTCCCTCATAAAGCTTCCCGCGCCCGTCCATCCGGACGGGCGCGGGAATTCTCATTTTTTCGGCTTTACCGGGATCCAGACGCCGCTCTCGTAGGCGGGGTCGTCCTTCTCCCGGTCGCAGCTGTACCACTCGACGTTCATCGGAGCGGACTGCTCCCATTCGCCGTTCTGCGGCAGCCACTCGCGGAATACCTGCGTGTTCAGCGACTGGAACGCGCCCGGAATCGCGCCCACACAGCGGAACTTTGCCCACATCCCGCCCGGCAGCTCGACGACCTTCATCCCTTCCGGGACCTCGCCGCCCGCGTACCGTCCGCCGACGAGATACCGGAAACACGTTCCGTCCGGCTCGTCGAGACAGACCGCATATTCGCCGATGCAGTTGTCGATGACCGCCTTTTCATACGGGTTCGCGGGCGGCATTCCCGCGTAGATCCCGGCACAGTATTTTTCGCACAGCTCGTCCCAGAACTTCGGGATCTTCTCATAGCCTTCCCCGGCGGAAAACGTCCGCTCGAAGCCGATCACCCGAAAGCTCCACATGGGAACTACCACAACATCCATTCTGTTTCCTCCTGACAGTTCAATATGGATCGAAACCGGTACAAAACGGCGGATGAGCCGACTGTCCTGCCGGACGGCGGCGGGCGTTGCGCCGTGGAACCGCACGAACGCTTTCGTGAAGCTCTCCGGCGTATCGTAGCCGAAGCGCAGGGCGGCGTCGATCACCTTTCCGCCCTCCGTCAGCGTCAGCGCCGCCTCGTAGAGCCGCCGGTTCCGGATGTACTCGCCGACCGAATACCCCGTCATCACCGAGAAACCCTTTTGGAGATACGCGGGCGACACGGCGGCGGCGCGGGCGACAGCTTCCACGTCAAGCTCGTTTTCGAGATTCTGTTCGATGTATTCGATCGCTTTTTCAAGACAGCTCTCCCAGTCCATGCCGCATCCTCCGTTCCATACATATTATACCACGCCGCGCCCGGTCTGTCCTGTCAGGAACGATTCAGTTCTGTCCGATCAGCCGTCAAGCTCGGACCGGTAGATCTTTGTGATCTTTCCGCAGTTTAAGCACCAGTCCGTGCCGCCGCTGTGATAGTACGCGATGAGCAGACCGTCCGCCGTTTCCTGAATGGCGGGGTAGCAGCAGCTCTCGCTCTCGTCCGACTCGATGAGATACGAATTCTGACGGAAATCCTTCATCACGTTGTGGATGAGCGTCTTCCCCGTCGTGTCGAACGACAGCCCGCCGTCCGCCGAAAGCGACAGCAGCAGAGGCGTGCGCTTGGCGCTCTGCCAGCGCTCCTTCGCCTCGCGCATCACGTGCGACGCATACGGATTGAACACCGCCGCCGCAGATGCTCCGACCGGTTTTACGCGCATCGGCGAATCGGGCGACGAGAAGTGCAGGTTCGGTTCGGGAGCCGTCCACGTCACACCGCCGTCCGACGAGAACGACTGATACTGATAGCCGTACCCCGTTCTCGCCCACGTCCAGAGCCGTCCGTCGGGCAGCTCCATCAGCCCCGGCTCCTGTAAGCCGAACCGGTCGGCATAGGGCGAGCGGATGCGCGTCAGCTCTCCCCACGTTCTGCCGCAGTCGTCCGAATACGCGAACACAGTCTCGCCTTCCAGTTCAAGTAATTTTGTGCCGTCTCCGCTGTACGACATCGGGGACACGATCCTGCCGCTTTTCAGCACGACCGCGCCGTCGTTGATCGCGCAGTAATAGCCCTGTATACCGATGCAGAACACCGGCTCCGACCAGCTTTTTCCCTCGTCCTTCGAGCTGCGGAAGACCGGCATACAGGTCATTCCGCCGCCCGGGACCGCTTCCTTGCGCAGATAGATCACGCCGAGATCGCCGTCCGGCAGTCTTAAAAGGCTCGGCGACATGATGTTCTGCGCCGCCGGGTCCTTTTCGATCAGCACGACCGGCTCCGACCAGCTCTCGCCCTCGTCGTGCGAATAGACGCCGGTCAGCCGCGCGTTGTCGTGATCGTCGTGACCGCCGCCGAAGTATTCGGTGTAAAGATAGAGGATCGCCCCGTCCTTTAAGCGAAGGAAGGTCCCCTCTCCGTTTCTCGGATTCTTTTCTCCCGTCGGGAGCCATAAGACCTGATGTCCGACCTGTTTCATTTCAGATTCCCCTTTATTAAAATGATATTCCACGAATGCGCCGGAAGCGCTGCGGTCAGCCCGTCCTGTCCGACCGATACGTCGAGCGGACGTTCCGCGGCGTTTTCGGGCGCGTCGAAGCGGTTCTCCGCCTTGATATCATTGTGGTACAGACTGTCGGCGCGCAGGATCTCGGGTTCGCCGAAGCCTTCGAGCTTCACCGTGCAGGCAAGCGCCCGCTTTTCGTCGCGGTTTAATAGGAACAGCGCCGTCACGCCGTCCTCCCGGTCGTCGGCGAGCATCGCGTCGAGCGAGGTCAGCGGAGAAGACGGCTCCCCGGCGTGCGCCGTTTCAAATGCGGGCGACGCGATCACCGGCTTCCACGCCGTACCGCGTCCCCAGCGGCAGACGTCGCGGTAGGGGTAGTACGTGGGCTGACGCAGAAGCGTCCCGTCGTCGTCGGTCATGAACGGCGCGATGACGTTCACGAGCTGCGCCATGCAGCCGATCCCGATCCGTCCGCAGCAGCGCATCATCGTCAGCATGATCTCTCCGACGACCAGCGCGTCCTCTAAATTGTACACATCCTCCAGCCGGTGCGGCGCAGACTGCCACGCCGGGATCTTTTTGTCCGCTTCATTGCTGTGATACCAGACGTTCCACTCGTCGAAGGACAGAAGCAGCTTCTTTTCGCTTTCAAGCTCCGCGCCGATCTTATCGCACAGCTCCCACTGACCGCGCAGACGGCTTTCCAGTCCCGCCGCGCTTCTCATGTAGCGCGGGAAATCGTTCGCGCCGTTGGAAAAATAGGCGTGGACCGACAGATAATCGTAGTATTTGTACCCGTACCGCAGCGTCGCCTCGGTCCAGCCCGAGCCGCCGAGTCCGCTGCACGCGATGATTCTGATCGACGGGTCGAGCATTTTCATCGCCTTTGCGAACTCGCCCGACACGCGCGCATACTCCGCCGCCGTTTCGAGATTGATCTGCCACCAGCCGTCCGGCTCGTTGCCCATGCTGAAATAGCGGATGCCGAAGGGCTTTTCATATCCGTGCGAGCGGCGCAGGTCGCTGTAATAGGTCCCGCCGGGGAAATTGCAGTATTCGAGCAGATGCAGCGCGTCCATGATCGTTCCGGTCGCCGTGTTGACGCAGATCATCAGCTCGCAGCCGACCTTCCGCGCCCATTCGACCGCCTCGCCGATGCCGAACTGATTCGGCTCCATCTCGTGCCACGGGAGGTTAAGTCCCGTGCGGCGTTCCTTCTTCGGACCGATCGCGTCCTCCCAGTTCCATGTCGAGATATAGCTTCCGCCCGGATAGCGCACGAGCGGGAGCTTCATGTCCCGGCATTCGCCGATCAGCGCGGCGTTGAAGCCGTCCTCATCCGCCGACGGCGTACCCGGCGCATAGACGCCGCCATAGACGCAGCGCCCCGTATGTTCGATGAAATTTCCCCAGATCAGGGGATCGATCTCACCGACCCGGACCGCGCCGTCAAGCGAAACCGATGCTTTTTCTTCCGTCATGGCAAAGCCTCCCCAAAATTTGTGACAGTGAAACGCTGAATCAGGTTGATTTCGGCGTAAAACGCCATAAATCCCGGCGATATTTGCGCCGAAGTCCCAAGTTTGATCAGCGTATTTCCTGAAAAGCCGCTCCCGCCTGACGGCAGGAGCGGCTCGAATCCGGCTTGTCAGCCGCCGCCATTATGATAGCACAATCCACACGGTCTGTCAAGCCGCCGGCGAGGATTTGTCCCGGACAAACCGGACGTTTTCACGCCGTCGTGTCCGGTTCGGACAGATCCGCGAAAGGTTAAGAACGCTGCTGACAGCCACGGTTCTGCGGAGAGCCGTATGCCCGCGAAAGATTCGGAGCGCGGGCGGCAGTCCGGGTCCGGCGGAGAGCCGTCACCCTGCGAAAGGTTCCGACAGTTCCGTTCAGACAAGGAACAGGAAGGTCGCCGCGAACGCCGCGAGGATCCCGGCGAGCGCGGGCTTCGACGGCTTTTCGCCGAACAGCACCCGTCCCGCCAGCGCGCTCAGTACGATCGAGCCGCCGGTCAGCATCGGATACTGCACCGACGCGGGCAGAGGCGACGCCGCGACGAACAGCTGGAGCAGATACGACAGTCCGCTGCACAGCGCGCAGAAGCCCGCCGTCAGAAGGAAGGTCCGTACCGCGTACCCTTCGGCGAGCGCCGGTTTCCGTCCCTTTTTCATGAGGATGAGCAGAGCCGCGCCGCTTCCGATCCCCGACAGCAGATTCGTTAAGAAGACGAAGCTGTTCCCGTCGACCGTTTCGGCGAAGTC
The DNA here is from genome assembly GCA_045600005.1 of Eubacteriales bacterium. Classification (GTDB taxonomy): domain Bacteria; phylum Bacillota; class Clostridia; order Oscillospirales; family CAG-272; genus Flemingiibacterium. The sequence goes on from JAZRXB010000012.1 coordinate 6,499, forward strand.
CGCGATCTGATGGAGCTTCGATAAAATCGACACGAAGCCGTTCATGCAGAACACGGCTGCGCAGAGCGCGAAAAACAGTCCGCGCTTCTTAGCGTCATGCCCGCCGCCTTCCTTCCCGGCAAGTCCGGTCAGAGCCATCGCGCCGACGAGGATCAGCACGCCCGCGCTCCGACAGACGACCGCCGCCGCCGACATCGCGTCCGCGTCGCCGAGAAAGAGCATCCCGTATAAGAACGGCAGGATCATGCCGCCCGCCATCAGAAATAGGTTGAACACCGCGTAGCTTCCGAGCGAAAAAATGCGGAAACCGAGCAGATTGTAGCCGAGACAGAGCGCCGCGATGCCGACCGCGCAGAGGAGCGAAAAGGGCGTGAGCTTCACCCGGGATCCGCTGATGACAAGGAAGATGAGCGCCGCCGCCGCTCCCGTCGCCGCCGTGTAGAGAAGCGACGTCTCCATGCCTGAGCCGTTTTTCGACTGGAACAGCTTGTTCATCGCAAACTGCGCGGCAAGGAAAAGCACCGCCAGAAAGAGCATTCCGTAATAGGGGAGCATCCGGGTCCACCTCACAGGGCGCGGTAGAAGATGATCGCCGCGCTGCGCTTACCGGTCAGACGGACCGGCAGACCGTCCGACGCGAGCGTTCTGCCGTCATAGACGCCAAGCTCTCCTCTGTCAACATCGGTAAAGACGTAGCGCTTTTCGGGATCGAGTCCGGCGAGCTTGAACGAAGCGTCCGAATAGGGCGCGCGTTCGCGGCGGTAGACGAGGATCACGCCGTCGTTTTCCTCCGGACGGTCGTAGCGGACTGCCGCCCAGACATCCTCGGTCGGGTTCGGCTCGGTCAGCGGATAGAGGTCGCAGGACAGATACGGGCGCACGCGCAGGAATTCCTCGCCGCGCGCTTTCAGCCACGCGAGCTTTTCCGGGTCGGAACCGAAGTCGTCGCGTTCGGAGAACGTGAAGTTCGTCGTCATTGCGGGCGCGAAGGAGCTGCGGAAGCGATAGGTGTCGTAAGCCCGTCCCGTTCCGGTGCCGGAATAGGGGAACCACTGACCGTCCGACACGCTGTGCGCCTGCGTCAGACGGACCGGGAAGTTCGCGGGACACTGTGCGTCGCTTCGCCACATCGGGATGCTGCGCCGCAGGGTCTCGATGTCGATGCGTCTGCCGCCGGACGCGCAGTTGTCGATGAGCAGCTTTGGGAAGCGTTCGAGCAGCGCGTCCCACAGGCGGTAGAAGCCGTTGATGTGCAGGATCTCGGTCATGCCCTGACGGTCCTTTGTATCGTGCGCGCGCCAGTAGGGAAGCGGCGCGAAGTTGTAATCCTCGCGGTAGACCGACACGCCGAGCGTTTCGATGCGCTCCGAGAGCATCTCATAGCACCATTTCCACGCCTTTTCTTCGCCGAGGTTCAGATGGACCGACTGCCGGTCGGCCGCCGGTTTGCCGTCTGACGTCAGGAAGAACTCTGGATGCTCCTTCGTGATCGGCGTTCCCCAGATGACGCGCTGCGGCTCGAACCAGAGAAGGAATTTAAGCCCTGCGTCCTTCACGGCCTTTTTGATCTCCTGCATATCGTCGGGATGGTGGGTCGGGTTGACGCGCCAGTCGCCGGTGTGGACCGCCCAGTCGCCCTCGTACTCGTCGGGAGAATCCTTTTCGCTCATGCCGTACCAGCCCGCGTCCATCCAGATCGTCTCGAACGGCAGCTTTTCTTCCTTAATGATACGGATGCGTTTCAGAACGCCCTCGGTGGACATTCCGCCCCATACGCCCGCGCAGAACGGTCCGGCGGCGGGACGTTCCCCTTTTCCGATGGGACTGATGCAGGCTTTGACAAAGCGCCGCCATTTGTTGCAGCCGTCGACCTTCGAGCCTTCATAGGGCAGGATGACGACGCCCGACGTGCGGAAACGCTCGCCGGGATCCACGCGAAACGAAACGTTCTCCACACCCGAACGGAAGACGACGCCCTCCGGCGTTCCCTTCACCGACGCGCACCACTGACCCGACCAGCCGACGGCGACGATGCAGCCGCGGTCTTTCAGATGGATCTGGAAGAACGGCGCGTGTTCCTCGCTCGAACGCCCGCCCGACGTATGGAACTGCTTCTCGCCGCCGTTAAAGAGCAGGTTGACATAGCGGTTCGATACGATCTGATCGGCGGGGCAGTAGTATTCGTCCCAGCACCACGTCGAACCCTTCGGCGCGATGACCTGAAGACCGGTCTCCACGTCGGGCAGATAGGCGGTGTAGCGATAGGTCGGCATTTCGTCGAACGGGAGCAGGCATTCGCAGTCATAAAGCCCGGACACCAGTCCGCTCGGCGCGTCGGAGGTGTTTTCAAACGAGCTGACCCATTCGACCGCGCCGAACGCCGGGTATTCCGTGACCGTGCGCGTAAAGGTGAAGCCGCCGAAGTCGTAAACGGTCGACGCGCCGTTCTGCGAGACGGATGGATTTTGTTCCGTGAACGGTTTTCCGTTGTAAAGAAACGCGGTTCCGGGGATGATCCTGTCAGACATGATGATTCCTTCTTTCATTAGAATTATAATAAGCTGTTCGCGTAATAGGGCAGAGCGCTCGACAGCACAAGCTCGGGCTTGATCTTCACGTTCTCCGCCGACGACGGGTCGTGCATCAGCGAGACCAGCTTCCGGAACGCCGTCTGCGCCTGCCCGACCTGATTCTGATAGATCGCCGCCGACAGCGAGCCGTCTTTAAGACAGGCGGCGGAACGGTCGTAGACGTCTACGCCGATCACCTTCACCTTTCCGGCAAGCCCGTGCGCTTTCAGACATTCGCAGACCGCCAGGGACGTGTAGGTCGACACGAAAATGCCGGTCAGCGCCGGAAGCTCGCAAAGCATCCGCTCGGTGACGGCATAGGTCTCGCCGAATTCGTCGTTGGTGTCCGCGACCCGCGCGATCTCCATGCCGTGGGACACGGCATATTCGCGGAAGCCTTCGAGATTGTCCCGGTGGATCGGCGCGTTTCGGTCGCCCGTGACGACCGCCGCCACGCTGTTTACAGTGTGTGCGCCGCTTTCGGCGAATGTGCCGCCGCATCCGCATAACGACAGAAATTCCGCAGCCATCCGTCCGACCGTCCGCGCGTCTGCCGTCACGCTCGGAAAGCCATCCAGCTCGCCCTGAAGCGAGACCGCCGGGATCGTCAGCGACCGAAGCGCTTCCCGATAGGACGCGACGCGGTATTCGTATAAAAAGATCAGTCCGTTGACCTCTCCCGCCAGTTCATCCAGCAGGCGCGGGAACTCCACCTCGTCGCGCTCCCGGTCGAAGCGGCGTATCTCCGCCGTAAAACCGAAGGGCGCGTATTCGGCAAGCGCGGCGGATATCCCCTTTTCGTGCAGAGAATAGACCTCGCTTGGCGCGGCGGGAAGCAGAACGCCGATCTTCTTGTTCTTGCTCGCCAGCATCTGCGCGGCGCGGTTCGGACGGTAGCCAAGCTCCTTCGCGGCGCGTATGACCCGTTCGACCGTCGCGGGACTGATGCAGTCGGTCCCGGACAGCGCCTTGCTCGCGGTCGACGGCGATACGCCCGCCTGCACCGCGACCTGTGTGATCGTCGCGCGCTTCATTCCGCCGCCTCTTTCACAAAGAAAAATCTCGTCTGACGCGGCGCGAAGGGAACGGCGGTTCCCTCTCTGCCGACGCGGAAGACCTCGCCGGTCATCGCGTCGGTCATCACCGACGGCACGGGACGGCGGAGCGTGACACATCCGCCCTCATGCCGGTAAACGCACTCAAACGAGCGGTTCGCCCAAAGCGCGCAGGGTTCGTCCGCATAGCGGAAGACGCCCGCATAACGGTACAGCGCGCAGATCGCTTCGCGCGGAAGCGGAACGGCGGCGCA
>JAZRXB010000013.1:0-15225 GCA_045600005.1 Eubacteriales bacterium
GACACTACCACTGGCCGGTGGTCATGCTGCTCGTTGAAAACGGTATCTTTGTTTGTTCGGTCAATGCACTGCGAATGAAAAAATATTGTGCGCAAAGCATTCGCAAAGCCAAGACCGATAAAATTGATTCTGTACATATCGCCTCTTACGGTCTTACATACTGGAACGAACTTGTCCCGGTAAAGCCGACAGAAGATACATACAAAGAACTGAAACTGTTGGCACGGCAGTATTACCAGACCGTGTCCATGCTGATTAAAGCCAAGGTGAATCTGAACAATCTGCTGGATCAGGTGATGCCCGGTATCGTCGATTTGATGAGCGACAGTGCAAGTAATCACAAACTCACCGATTTTGTTGCGCGTTATTGGCATTACGGGCACATTCTTGAAATGGGAGAAAAGCGTTTTACCGCGGATTACTGTAAATGGGCAAAAAAACAGGGATACCGTGTGTACGAACGTTTAGCAAGCGAGATCCTTGCCGCAGCTCAAAACGGTATCCCTGCGCTTCCCAACTCTCCGGTCACGAGGATCGTTGTAGTGGAAGCTGTACGAGTTCTCCATCAAATTGAAATAACCCGTGACACCATTTTAGCACAAATGCAGGAACTTGCCAAGTCCTTACCCGAATATTCTGTTGTAAAAAATTTTGCCTGCGTCGGTGATACGCTTGCTCCGAGAATCATTGCCGAGATCGGCGACATCCGCCGCTTCAAAAACAAGCATTCGCTGATCGCTTACGCCGGAATTGACGCTCCTCCTTACCAGTCAGGCACGTTCAATGCGACCGAGCGGCACATCTCCAAACGCGGCAACAGTTATCTCCGTAAAACCGGCTATGAGATTATGCAGTCCCTGATTATGCATCAGCCTGTCGATGATCCCGTTTTCGACTTCATTCAGAAAAAACGCAGCGAGGGTAAGTGCGGAAAAGAAGCCATGATCGCCGGGCTGAACAAGTTCCTTCGCGTTTACTACGGCAGAGTTTCCGAGTTGTACGAGGACATTCAGAAACAGTTGACTTCTGTTACCACAGCATAATCTTTGATACCGAATATCTTCGAGGTGCCGAAAAAAATTCCTTCTTCACCTCTTTTTTCCTATACCCTTTTCCTTTGAAAACTTTTTTGAAAATTTTCGATTTACCTATTGACTTTTCTTAGCAGGTTTCTGTCCTCGTCCATACAGACACCGTTTTCCCGGAAAGGTTGGAAATCTTCCGAATTTTCTTCCTGTTTTTTATACAGATGACAGATATCCCCGGCGCCGCTAAGCGAAGCCGGGGATGCTTTATGCTTCAAACAGCTCGGAATAGGTTCCGGCGCACACATGACGGCGCGTCTTACCCAGCGTCAGCTCAGCTTCCGCGCCTTCGGGAACCGTGATCTCGGCGCGGTAGACGCCCGGCTTTCCGGCAGCCTTCTCCCAGCGGGAGCGGATCGTTCCGAAGCGCGTTTCCAGACTTGCCTCGACGAAATCGAGACGCGGGTCGGGGATCGGATGGATACGGATCAGCTCGTAGCCCGGCTTCGTCTCGTCGGGACGGATGCCGGCCGCCGCGCCGTAGAGCCACGAAGCGACCGCGCCGTAGGCGTAATGGTTGAAGGAGTTCATATCCGCCGACCACATCGAGCCGTCCGGTTTCAGACCGTCCCAGTGCTCCCAGATCGTCGTCGCGCCCTTGCGCACGCAGTAGAGCCACGACGGGAATTCCTTCTGGAGAAGGAGCGTATAGGCGACGTCCGCGTACCCGTTGTCGGTCAGCGCGTCCATGATATACGCCGTGCCGATGAAGCCGGTCCGGAGCCGGTCGCCGTTTTTATGGATCTTCTCTGCCAGATGCGCCGCGTACTTCTCTTTGTCCGGCGCAAGACCGAAGTGGAGCGCACAGACATACGCGGTCTGCGTGTCGCAGGTCAGCATTCCGTCTTCTCCGACAAAGGTCTCGCGGAACACGCTGCGGACGTGCGCGTTCAGCGCTTCGTATTCGCTCATGTCTCTGCCGAGCGCCTTTCCCGCCTTGACGAGCAGTCCCGACGCATAGACAAGGAACGCCGCCGCCAGCAGTTTGTTGTCGGTCGCGCCGTGGTAGGAGCCTTCCTCCGCGTCCAGTCCGAGCCAGTCGCCGTACTGAGGACCCGAGCTCCATTCCTTCGGACCGTCTCCCTTGTTTTTCAGGTAGTCGACCCATGCCTTCATCGAAGCGAACTGCGTCTCCAGCACGGCTTTGTCGCCGTAGGCGAGATAGATCTCCCACGGGCAGACCGTCGCCGCGTCGCCCCATGCGAACGCGCCGTTCGGCGCCCAGAGCGACGGAACGACCGCCGGGACCGCGCCGTTTTCGCTCTGATCGAGCGCAAGGTCGCGCAGCCATTTCTCAAAGAAGCGCTTCACGTCGTAGTTATACGCCGCCGTGCGGCAGAAGACCTGCGCGTCTCCCGTCCAGCCGAGCCGTTCGTCGCGCTGCGGGCAGTCGGTCGGAATATCGAGGAAGTTGCCGCGCTGTCCCCAGATCACGTTCTCATACAGCCGGTTGACGAGCGGGTCGGAGCAGACAAAGGTCCCCGTCCGCTTCATGTCGGAATGCACGGCGCGCGCAATGAAATCGCCGACGTAGATCTCGTCCGTCGGATACTCGGTCAGCCGGATATAGCGGAAGCCCTGGAAAGAGAAGTGCGGATGATACCAGTTTTCCCGGTTCCCATCCGTGATGTAGGTGACGCGGGAGCGCGCCTTGCGGTAGTTTTCCGTGTAGAAATTGCCCTCTGCGTCCAGCACCTCGGCGTGATCCAGCACGATGCGGGAGCCTTTTTCGCCGACCGTGCGGAATTCGACATAACCGGTGACTTCCTGTCCGAAGTCGATGACCTTCTCCCCCTTTGGCGTGACGATCAGTCCGACCGCCGGGCAGGATTCGGCTTCGCGGACCTCCTCACCCTCCTGCGGGATCAGCGCCGCCATGCCGCGTGCGGCAATCGAAACCGGCTGCCATCCGTCTGCGGCGATATTCGCGTCGAAGGTCTCGCCGTGGTAGATATCGGAAAACAGATAACCGGTCTTCGCCCACTCCCAGCCTTCGTCCGTGACCAGCGTCTCGGACGTTCCGTCGGCATAGGTCAGCGTCAGCGACGCGATGACGGCGCGTTCGCCGAGATTTTCGTAAGCGCCGCGCTGGATCGCGCCGTAGTGCCAGCCGCCCGCGTTGTAAAGAAGAAGCTCGTTTTCGTCTCCGGTCAGCTGAGCGGTCACGTCATAGGTCTGCACCTGGATCCGGTGCGAATAGGAGGTAAAGCCCGGTGCAAAGAGGAAATCCCCCACGCGCCCGCCGTTCAGGTATGCCTCGTAAAGTCCTCTCGCCGTCACGGTCAGAGCCGCCGCGCGGACCTCTCCCTTCACCGTAAAACGGCGGCGGAAGACGGGACACACGTCGTCCTTCGGATTGTCGTTCGTAACAAAAAGAGCGTTTTCAAGCATGATGATAACCTTCCTTTCTTCGGTCAGTGATGATTCCGCCGCGCCAGCTCCTCACCCGCGCGGACGATTTCGGCGTCGTCGGTAAAGTTGCGCCGGTAGACCTCGATGATATAGCGTCCCCGATAACCGGCTTCTTCCAGTCGGCGGATGACCGGGTCGAGGTCGAGATCGCCTGCGTAGGGCAGACGGCAGTCGCCCGGGATCCCGCCTCGGCTGTCCTGATGCGCGTCGGCGTGCGACCAGTCGTTGATATGCACGTGCGCCGCGTCGTTCCCCATCGCGTCCAGCACGGCGAACGGGTCGTATCCGCCGCGCACCGCCTGTTTGAGGTCGAACACATAGCGCAGGCGCTTCTCTCCCAGCGCCTTTTCGCCGAGCCGTCCGCGCAGCCCGGCAAGGAACGCCGGGTCGCCGCTTCGGGCGGTCGAAACGCTCTCGTGCAGGAGTTCCGTTCCCTCGTCCCGCGCGGTCTCCATCAGCATTTCCAGCACCTCGCAGTACCGGTCCATCCCGCAGAAGGCGGATTTTTGCGAATCGCCGTGAAAAACGGTGAAGTCCGCGCCGAGATAACCGGCGGCGTAGAAATATTTCCGGTAAAGCTCCGCCGAATCCTTCGCGCGCTTCGGATAGGATGAGAAGAAGAACATATACTCATAGCTCGACGTGAACGGATGGATCGACGTGATCTTCGTGCCCGTTTCGCGGCAGAGCGCGTCGATGCGGGAAAGATACGGGTCCTCCAGCTCCGAAAAGCTGTTCATGAAGATCTCGACGTTCCGGAAGCCGAGCGAAATGCAGTGACGAACGGCGTCCAGCGTTTCCTCCGGATAGAAACACGCGCTGGAAAGCCCGATGCGGTTCTGTTCCATTATGAATAACCATGGCTTTCGCGAGGCGAAAGCTTCCTTATTATCGGAATTGTGGGTGGTTATCGGCGGGCAAAGCCCGCCGTTGCGCAGCAAAGATTCTGCGAGCAGAATCTTTGCTATCAAAATCGTTGCCGAAACGGCAGCGAAAGCCACAAAACGAGAAGTTTGAAAACTTGTTTTCAAACTTCTAAGCTGCGGATGACAAGCAGATCAAGCGAACCTTCGCCGCCGATGCGGAGCAGATCATCCTTCGGCAGAGCAGGGAACGCGCCGCAGACCGCGCCCTCTCCGTCAAAGATCTCGATCCCGTACCGGTCGGCGATGACGCGCAGTGAAACCCCGCCGTCCCGCACGATCAGCGGCATAACGTCTCCTCCGACCGTCAGCTTCCCCGACGCGGCGTCGAGCGAGATCACCGTGCCGAACAGCGTCACCGTCACGGTCTCCTCCATGGCGGACAGGCGGAAGGTCAGGTCGCACGGGCAGGGAACCGCGCGAAGAAAGCCGTGCGACGGCAGATGCCCGAGCGTTTCGGCCGAAGAAGCGCCGTCGGCTGCCTCATGGACCGGGAAAATCCGAAGGGAACCGTCCCGCAGGGTCATCTCGCAGGGGATCCCCATCGCGCAGTTGAAATACCGCGCCGGAATTTCGGTGAAGCGGTTCCATGCGATCCTCACGCGGCGGTCGGGCAGATTCGAGCAGGTCTGCGCGGCGTAGGCTTTGCCGAAGCCGATCTTCTGCGCCGGCGAAGCGTTCACGAAGCCTTTTTCCGGGTCAAGGTCTCCGACCGAATAGCAGTTGTTCGCGCCGGTCATCACATAGCGGCGCGCGCCGTTCTCATCGGTCATCGGATAAAAATCGGGACATTCGCGGTCGCCCGGCAGCGGAATTTCGCAGACCATCGTCCATTCGGTGAGCGTATTCGAGCGCAGAAGCGCATAGCGGTCGCCGTCAAGGTAGATCGTCATGTAATACACGCCCATCTGATCGTCAAAAAAGACCTTCGGGTCGCGGTTGTCCGCCTCGATGTGAGCGACGACCGGGTTCTTTTCGTATTTATGGAAGGTCTTTGCGCCGTCGGTGCTGTATGCAAGGCACTGGGTGTACGGCGCGCCCTGATTCAGCTCGCGTCCGTTTCCGGCTGCGGTGTAGAAGAGCAGCAGCGTCTCATGCTCGCCGTTCAGACCGAGCAGGTTCTGATGATCGACCAGCGCGCTTCCCGAAAACATATCGCCCATTTCATCCGGGTACAGCGCTTCGTCAAGCTCCTCCCAGTGAAGCAGATCGTCCGAGACGGCGTGTCCCCAGTGCATATTGCCCCAGCCGCGCCCGACCGGGTTGTGCTGGAAGAAAAGATGCCAGCGTCCTTCGTAAAAGACGAAGCCGTTCGGATCGTTGAGCCAGCCGCGCTTGGCGGTGAAGTGGATCTGCGGACGGAGCGGTTCGTCGGAAACGCCGGGTCTGACAGCGCAGAACCCGAAGGTGTGTCCGGCGTCGTCGGAGACTGTGACGTCGCGCCCGAAAAAGGGTTTCAGGTCGTAGTACATGACGGTTTTCGCCTGTGTGAAGTCGATCGGCGCGTCAAGGTCCATCAGAAGCGTATCGCCCTCAGACAGACGCAGCTTCGCTTTCGGCGAGCCGCCGGTCGTCGGCACGACAAGATATCGGCTTGATTCATTGATAAGCACGGAAAGGTCCTTTCCGAACGGCGCGGCAGACGCGCCGTTCTCTGGTTTTTCTTCCTGAAACTGAGGGGTGAAATTCCTCGCGGAATATGGTATAATGAAAGCATAGAGATAACGTCAGGTCTCCGGTCCCACGGACCGCATACACAGGGAGGAAACGCCATGAAATATACGGAAAAATACGCTCTTTCAAAAGGCGCGGGGCTGATCCTCGGCGTCGGACTGCCGACAGTCGCCGCCGTGCTGCTTGCGCTGCCCCTTTACATACGCTCGCTTGACGGCATGGAGGCGGCAAGGCTGCTTTCGCGCCGCGCCGACCTGTGCGAGCATATCGCCATGTCGGACGCGCTCGTCACGGGCGGCGCGCTGTTATACGACCTCGCGTGGAAGGAACGTCACTGAGCGTCTTCCTCGTATTCCGCCAGGATCTGCGGCAGGCGCTCCATGATCTCGTCCGTGCGCAGCTTGTCCGCGGCGTACTGACGGCGCAGAAGCTCGGCGGGGATGTAGTCGTCGTACTTTTCAAAGACCGGCATTTCGTTCACGTTCACAAGGCGCGATTTGTCGATGCCTTCCTCCGAAAGGATGCGGCACAGCTCCTTGATGAAGGCGTAATCGCTTCCCGCTTCCATCTTGAACATCATGTAATAGCAGCCCTCGAATTCCAGATTGGAGATCCTGAACTGCGCGGCGTGATTCATGATGAACTTGCGCAGCGTCCGGAACGAGCGGGTCCCCAGCCACGGGAACAGACACCACGTATATCCGCCGAGCGGGACCAGCGAATGTCCGAGCATTCCGGTATTGCGCGCCAGATTCCGCACGATTTCGAGCCGGTGCCCTGCGTTCGGCTTGAGGTAGGGGTAAACGGTATCCTCCTCCAGCACCTTCTTCATCCGTTCAAGGATGCGCGTGTTGATCTCGCCGTAATCGCCCGGCCACGAGACTTCCATCTTGCCCTCGACCGGCTTTACGTAGATCAGCTTGCGCGGAACGTCCAGCTCCTCGACCTCCCAGACCCGTCCGGCGAGCGCGAACCGGTCGCCGACCGGCGGCGGAGTCGTGATCGTGCCGATCTCGTCCGATTCACAGCGGACGGTGTAGTCCTCGCTGTCCTTGAAGACGGCGTAGAACTTGAAGCTGTTGACCAGTCTCTCGCCCTTGAGTCCGACGATCAGCCCCTTTTCCTCGGTCAGCTCGAGAAAATCGTTCTGGAGCATCGACAGAAGCAGCGTCTTGTAGTCTTCCTTCGTCATGGATCGGAAGGCGGGCAGGGAGAGGATGCGTTCCGCGAGACGCTTCGGCGTCAGCTCGCCCGAAGACGCAACGGTGCTGAGCGTCTGCTGAAATGCAAGACTGAACGGCATCGTCTTGGTCACAGGCGGCTCGATAAATTTTTCTTCAATGTATAACTGCACGATGGCGATGGCGCGGAGGAAGCCCCACGGGATCAGCTGCGGCAGCGGCGCGTTCGGCAGAGGGTTTTCCTCGCGGAACACCATCATCATCTCAGGCGGCGTGCCGCGCCGTCCCGACCGTCCGAGACGCTGCAGAAAGCTCGACACGGAGTTCGGCGCGTCGTTCTGCACGATGCGTTCGAGCCGTCCGATGTCGATGCCCAGCTCCATCGTCACGGTCGCGCAGACGACGCATTTCAGCTCGTCGTCCTTCATTTTGGACTCGGCTTCCTCGCGGATGGACGCGGACAGGTTGCCGTGATGGATCAGGAAATTGTCCGCGTCGCCTCGGTTTTTCGCGATCTGGCGCATGGTGGCGGTCACGTACTCAGTCTCCTCGCGGGAATTGGAGAAAACGATCGCCTTTTTGTTTTTCACGCAGTCGTATATGTACTCGTATCCGGCGTCGATCTCGACCCTGCCGCGCGACGGCGAAGCGGGATCGTCCGGCGTTTCTTTTTTATCCGGCTGTTTTTCATCGTCCGTCTGACTGTCAGCCTGCGGCGCGGTCAGCTCGGAGGGACCGCCGGGGAAGTCGCCGCTCTGGTCGAAGCTGTCGTTCTGGATATAGAAATGCTCCATGCCGAGCCGCCATCTCGTGCGCCCCTCGACGATCTCCGGCACGACCGTTTCGATGCCGGTCCCGCCGCCCAGCCATTCGGCTGCCAGCGCAGCGTCTCCGATGGTGGCGGACAATCCGATGCGGCGCGGGATATGACCGATCAGCCGCGCAAGGCGGACAAGCTGACAGATGATCTGATTGCCCCGGTCGGTCCCGGTCAGCGTATGGATCTCGTCGATGACGACGAACCGCAGGTCGCCGAACAGCCGCACAAGGTCGTTCGAGCGGTTCATCAGCATACTTTCGAGCGATTCGGGCGTGATCTGCAAAATGCCGCGCGGGTCTTTTAGGAGCTTCGTCTTATGCGACTGCGCCACATCGCCGTGCCAGTGAAAGACCGGGATGCCGGTGTAGTCGAGAAGCTCGTCGAGCCGGGAAAACTGGTCGTTGATCAGGCTTTTGAGCGGCGCGATATACAATACGCCGACGCTCTGCGGCATATCCTCGGTCATCAGCGACAGGATGGGAAAAAACGCCGCCTCGGTCTTGCCCGAAGCAGTCGATGAGGTGATGAGCAGATTCCTGTCCGACTCGAAAATGACCCTCGCCGCCGCGAGCTGCACCGCCCGCAGATCCTGCCAGTTGTTCCGATAGATGAAATCCTGAATAAAAGGGGAAAAGCGGTAGAAGATTTCGTTGTCGTTCATCGTCGTCTCCCGACGTCCGGGCGTCCGGACGGATGTTCAAACGGTTTCGTAAGGCTTCGTCACGTCGATCCACGACGTATAGCCGGACAGCTTTTCAAGCTCCTCCACGGTCAGACCGATCACGGTGTCGTGCGCGCCGCACGCCGCCCACACGAGCGAGAAGCGCTTTAACGATTCGTCAAGATAGACCGTCACGCCGTCCTTGATCCCGAACGGACATACGCCGCCGACCGCGTGACCGATCAGCTCGACCGCCTCGTCCGGCGTGAGCATTTTCGCCTTTGCGCCGAGAGTGTGACGGTACTTGGCGTTGTCGGTCTTCACGTCGCCCGCCATCACGATCAAAATCGGTCTGCCGTCGAGCATGAAGGACAGCGTTTTGGCGATCTCTCCGGGCGTGACGTGAAGGGCGTTCGCCGCCATTTCGACGGTCGCGGTCGATTCGGTCAGCACGCGGATCTTTTCGCCATAGCCCTTTTCCGTGATATAATCCACTGCGGTATTCATGATGATGTTTCCTTTCTCTGTGTCAGGGAAACGCTGAATGAGGTCGTTTTCGATGGAAAAAATCCCACAGATTCAAGGATTTTCCGTCGAAAGCCCGCTCCGGTCAGCGTATCCTTAAATGTCGATATCCGCCGCCGAAAAATCGGCGATCACCGTCGGACGCGGCTCGGTCGGCGCGTCCTCGATCAGCTTTTCGTCCTCGTCCTCGCCGTGCTTTAAGCTGACCACGCCGCTTCCCACCACGGCGGAAAAGGTCGTGTCGGGGTTCTGTAACAGAATATTCAGCACGGTCATATAGTCCCGGATGATCTCGCGCGGCGTGATCATCGTGTCCGCGCCCGCGCGTTCGAGACAGATCTTTAAGAAGGACGCCATATCCTCGCTCGTCACGCGCGGCTGCCAGTGATAGTTCTGCGCGTGCAGGTTCGTAATGCGCGCGATCAGCGCCAGCAGCTCGTCGTCCGACAGTCTGCGCAGACGGATGACCGGACCGATCAGATTCTTGAAGCCTTCCTTCTGGAACTGTCCGTCCGACAGACGGCTGCGCAGCGCCTCATAGCTGAACAGTCCGCGGCGGGTGTCCTCAAGGAACTGCGGCGTTCCGCCGAAGATCAGCGCCAGTCCCTCCGCCTTGCCCTGCAAGGTGTCATTGAACATCGAGAGCAGCTTTTCATAGTTGTTTTCGCGCGAAATGCGGTTGGCGATCTTGTACAGGTTGACGCATTCGTCGATGAAGACGACGAAGCCGCGGTAGCCCACCAGCCGGAAGAACACGGCGAGCAGCTTGATATACTCGTACCAGTTGTCGTCGTCGATGATCCCCGCCAGCGGCGCGCCCACAGCACTGCGCGCCTCGGTCTTGGTCGAATACTCGCCCCGCAGCCAGCGCAGGCAGGCGGACTTTTTTTCCTCATCCTCTTCCATCGCCGCCCTGTAATACCTTGTGACGACCGTGGCAAAGTCAAACCCGCCGATCTGCGATTCCAGCTCGCGGGTCACGGCGTAGATCTTCGCGGTCAGGCACTTTGTGAATTCGTCCGTGCCGGGTTCAAGCCCTTCCGCCGCCAGTTCGGTCTGGAGCGTCTGGAGCCAGCGCGCGATGATCTGCGCCAGCGCGCCGCCGTCCGGCGACGATCTGGAGGCGAGGTTCTTGACAAGCTCGCGGTAGGTGGCGATACCGGTCCCCTTCGCGCCGCAGATGCGGCGTTCGGGAGAAAGATCGGCGTCGGCGGTGATGAAGCCGCGTTCGAGCGCGTAGCCCCGGACCAGCTGGATCAGAAAGCTCTTGCCGCTGCCGTATTTGCCGATGATGAAGCGCATCGAGCCGCCGCCGTCGTTGACGGCTTCAAGGTCTCCGAGCAGCGCTTCGATCTCCTCCTCGCGTCCGATGGCGATATAGGGCGCGCCCATGCGCGGCACGACGCCCGCCGAGATCGACGAGAGAAGTCCCGCAAGGACACGTTTCGGAATCCGGTTTGTCATTTCAGCCATTTTATCAGCTCCCCTTCATATTCGCGGATCAGGCGCCAGCCGTCCCCGTCGGGTTCGATCACACTGTCGCCGAGCAGCTCGAACGCCGCTTCATTGATGCGGTCGGCGAGCGCGTCGGCGAGCGTATTGTCTGCGGCGGCGGTCCTTGCAAGTCCCGACCGGTCGCCGCCGGCGAGCAGCCGAAGCGCCGTTCTCGCCGTATCGTCCAGCGCTTCGACCAGCGAAGCGAACTCGTCCGCCCCGTCCGTCTCATCGGAGACGGTTTCCGCCGGAACGGGCGCGGCTGCGCTCTGAACGGGCTGTACCTCCGCCGGAACGGGCGCGGCTGTCTTTGGAACGGACGGTTCCGCTGCCGGAACGGGCGCGGCTGTCTTTGGAACGGACGGCATCCCCGCCGGAACGGTCGGAACCGGTTCGGACGGCTCGGCGGCGGTCTGCTCCTCGCTCCCGTCGAAAGCGGCGGTCAGGATCTCGGTCGTACTCCACGAACGCTTCTCGATATCCATCGCGTTTTCGAGCGAAAGCGTGGTCGATACCGGCTCGTAGAGCTTATCATATTCGTTCTGCACGGGAACAGCGGGCGCTTTGTCTTTCGGCGCGGACTTTTTTGCCGGCAGATGCTCGTCGAAATAGGCGTCAAGGCAGGCGCGCAGCTCGTCGGACAGATCGTCGATCTTGAGACGCGCCTTGATGCCGAGCGCCATGCGGACGCGGTTTTCACTGTATTTGATGATATCGGTCACGGTGAACCGGAACTTCGGCGACCGGGTGTAGGAAAGGTACTCGATCGTCAGACTGCGCTTCATATCGTATACGCAGAGCGCGCCGCCGAAAGCGTCCCGTTCCAGACGGGCGAGCTTCACGGTCGCGCCGTTGTCCGCTTCTGACAGGATCTCGCGGTAGGCGCGCTCGAATGCCGCACGGATATGCTCGGCGAAAACCTTCACGTTTTCTGCGGTCACATAACGGCTCGAACGCCAGTCGTAATTTGAGGAATAGGCGAGAATGTTGGCGGGACCTTCGGTTTTCCGGCTGGTATCCATATAGAACTCCCGGAAGGCGGCTGCCGACACGACCGCTTTCAGGAAGGGCTCCAGCTCTTCGGTCGGACAGGGAAGCCGGTAGATCAGGCAGTAGTCGCACAGCCATTCGGCAAGGCTGACGTCGATGCGCGGATATGCCGTGCGGGCATACGCCCAGATCTCGCAGAGCAGTCTGACCCCTTTTTCGGGCGGAATCAGTTCGGGACAGTTCAGGATCTCGTAAATATAGAGCAGGATATAGCTGTAATCGGTGCGCAGATAGTTCCCGCGGCGGAGATTGTCCCGCCACCACAGATACCATTTCAGCTGCGCGTACTTTAACTGATTGTACTGCGGAACATACGAGAAGAAGGGGACCGGTTCGCACTCTGAAGCCGCGCGTTCCCAGTACCGGTGTACGTCGGCGCGGAATTTCTCGTAGAATCGGTACCGCGTCTGCCATTTTGCGACCGAAACGCTGCGGATGATCGCGCTTTCCGGCGTATAGACGAGATACGGTTCGAGCGGTCTCTGTTCCAGATCCTGCGAGCGGGTCTTCAGATTGTTTTTCAGCGTCAGCTCGTTCAGACGGCACGCCTCGTCACGGGGAGAACGCCGGACAAACGGCTCCCCGTCTCCGCGCGCTGACGATGCCCCGGACGGAACATCCGAAAAGTCAAAGATGTCTTTCTTCTCTTTGTCCGGGTCCGGGTCCTCCGCTGCGGGCGTTCTGTCCGTGCGGTCGGAGGGAACACGGTCGGTCCGTGCGTGTATGTTCTCCACGGTACGGCGCGGAGGGATCGCGGCGCCGGGCGCGCCGGTGATCGTTTCGCGGAATTCAAATTCCACCGTTTCGGTATTGACTGCGCGGCGCGGGGAAGCGGAGGGACGCTTCGGCGGCAGAAGGCTGTCAAGGTCCCAATAGGCGTCGATATCCTGTAAATTTTTCGGTTTGTCGCTCATCGTCCGACCTCCTTTCGGCTTTGTGGATTCTATTATTTTAGCATATAATTCTGCCGCTGTCAATCGCATTATGAGGATGATATGTAAATAATTGAGGCTTTGTCAGGTTAGTTCGCTATTTGCTTGACAATCTTCACAAGCTGTGATATGATTATTGTGAAAGTACTGCCCCTCTGCGGAAGGAAGGAATGAAAACAGTCATGATCAGTCTGAAATGCAAAAACTGCGGCGGCGAAATGAGCGTGAGTCTCAAAGGCGAGCTGCTCTGCCCGTACTGCGGCTCAAACGAACAGTTATCCGACGTCGAGCTTGACGAATACAGGGTGTTCCGGACGAACGTGCTGCACTATCTGCGCGCTGCGGCGGACCGGAACGCGGATGCGCCGGACGGCAGTATCCTATGGACCTGTCAGCAGACCGCCGTTTATCACACGGCAGAGGGAGCGCGGATCAGCATCGACTACCTGTTTTACGCGGAGGACGACGGCGTAAAACTTTATACGGCAAAGGACAGCGTCGTCTTCGTTTTCGGCGCGGAAGGACGCGCAAAGGCTTCCGCCATGTCCGAAAAGCTCGGTCTGCTGCAGTATCCGTCCGCGGCGCTCAAGGACCTCCGCCGCTGCTTCCCCACGATCAAGGCAAGATTCGAGCTGGACGACGGCGGCGTTCTGATCGCAGCCGCCAAACCGGAAAACGTTTTCCCGCTGTTCGCCTACGGCAGCATCCCTCCGGTACACGCGGCGTGGATCGTGTCCCGTCTCGAAAACATCTGCTGCATTCTGGAATACAGCGGGCTTGTACACGGCGGGATCCATACGGATTCGGTCTTTCTGAACACAAAGACGCACGAAGCGTTTCTTTACGGCGGCTGGTGGAAAGCCGGGGCGAAGCAGAACGAAGCGGACCGGCGCGATCTTTATGCGCTGCGGACGACCGCAGACCGGGTAATGGGCGAATACCGGAACGAAGCCCCGCAGCAGTTCCGGGAATTTCTGAAAAACAAACCTGCCCCGAACGCCTATGAGGACTTTGAAAAATGGGATGAAGTGATCGAAAAGGGCTTCGGCGGACACAAATTTGAAGAATTCAGGTCATAACAACAGGAGGAACGTTTCATGGGACACGGAAGCTATACCGCGCACGACTGGACAAAATTAAAGGAGAGCAAAAGGCTCGACACCGGTACGACCAATGAGATTTTCAAGGAATCCGGGATGAATCCGAAATACGACCCGAAGTTCATCGGGAACCGTGAATCGCGCGATTCGGAAGATCATCCGCACTCCACGCCGATCATCGTCGGCGTCGACGTGACCGGTTCAATGGGTTACCTTTCGACGCAGATCGTCAAAACGTCGCTCAACGAGCTGATGACGGAGCTGTACTCCACCAACGTCATCCCCGACCCGCAGCTGATGTTCGCCGCGATCGGAGACGCGGACAACGACGCGGCGCCGCTTCAGGTCACGCAGTTTGAGTCGGATATCCGGATCGCGGAGCAGCTGCTTGAGCTGTGGCTTGAAGGGCGCGGCGGCGATATGCCGGAGGATTACGAGCTTTTATGGTATTTTGCCGCGAAGCACACCGACATCGACAGCTTTTCAAAGCGCGGCGAAAAGGGCTTCTGCTTCTCCATCGGCGACGCAGACTGCCACATGGAGCTTTCGGCAGGCAGCGTTCGCCGCATCTTCGACGACAAGATCATCGGCAGCCTGACCAGCAAAAAGCTCGCAGCGCTTGCGTCGGAAAAATACGAGCTTTTCCACATCATGATCGGATCCGATCCGGGAAACTTCACCGAGCTGCTTCCCGGCAGAACGCTTCTCATTGCAAAATCGGACATCGAGTATCTGCCTGAGCTGATCATCACGGTAATGCTGATCGCCAGGGGCATGAAGAAGGAGCAGGCGCTCGGACGTCTGGGAGAAGCGGCTCGCGCCGTCGTGGAGAGCTCGATCTCTCTGCTGAAAACAGCCGGCGGCTCGGCGATCCGGTTTTAAGGAAACGCTGAATAAGGTCGATTTCGGCGGAATAACGCCATATATTCCGGCATTTTTCGCCGAAATCCCGATCTGATCAGCGTATCCTTAGATCCTGCGCACATCGTTTCACCGTTCAGCACGCCGATATCGGCGTGCTTCCTTTTAAGGAGACCGGCTATGAAAAGTCAAGAGGAAAATGAAAGATTTTCCGAAGAAATTTTCTGAGGCTGAAAAGGGGTATTGTCACGCAGGAGTTTGAAGATAACGCGAACGAGCTTGTGTGCGACATGACCGAGGGCGCCATAATGATTGAGTCCCTGAGAACGTTTCAGGTTGTAGTAATCTGAAAAAGTCTGATCGTGGAGAGTCAATTGCCATGCGGCATTGATCAAGGCATAGCGAAGCGTTTTGGAACCGCGTTTGGACATTTTGGTGGATTTGGCAGTAAACTTACCGGATTGGCAGACAGTGGGATCCAAACCGGCATAGGCAAGCAGCTTTCCG
>JAZRXB010000014.1:0-11245 GCA_045600005.1 Eubacteriales bacterium
ACAACGACTACAAGACGGAAGACAAGCTAAAAACGCGCAGGCACAAACACATATACAAGGAAAAGCGGCGGAACCACGCGGTTCCGGGGGTTTTCCTGTTTTTTCGCCCGGCGCGGCAGCCGGACGTTCACTTTTCGAGTAAAATCATCCGCGCCGTATATTCCTTCTTCTTCGGCAGCTCGACCCGTAACGTCCTCCCGTCGAACGACAGCTCCGTGCGCGACGGATACCACGCCGACGCTTTCGTAAAGCCGTACTTCGCAAGGTCGATCTCCGCGCGGTCGGCTTCTCCGCCGATCCGCCACACTGCGAGATAGGCTCTTTCACCGACCGACAGTCCCGCCGTGAAGATCCCCTTCTCCGTGATGCCGAACGGTCCGCCCGGCAGGATCGGCTTCGCCTTCACGATGTCCCGGCGCATTTTCTTATACGCCGCTACGCCCTCGGCGACCAGCGAAAGGTTGTATTCGTCCGCCAGATCGAGCCGTCCCGACTGATACAGCACGCCGCACATTCCGTTCACCATGTTGAAGATCGTCTGCTCGCCGTCCGCGAACTGCGCGCGCCATGCGTCGTCCGCCGTGAAGCTTTTCTGCTCGTCGTAGTAAACCGGCATCGGGTACGACCAGACGCCCGCCTTTTCCGGCTCCATCTGCGCCATCGTTCCCGCGATGATCGACGGGTTCCAATAGTAGAATTCCTGATCGCTCGTGCTCTGTAAGAAGAAGTGTTTCAGCGTTCCGTGCTCCGAACGGCACGCGCCGCTTCCGCAGTTCTCGATCACAAGGTCGGGGTGAGAAGCGCACACTTCGTCGATGAACGACACGAACGCCTCGTAGTTTTCGATCAGTCCCTCGGCAGGCGCGCCGCCGTTTGCCGGGTCGCAGCCGATGCCGGTCGTCGCGTTGTAGTCGTTCTTGAT
This sequence comes from Eubacteriales bacterium, assembly GCA_045600005.1. GTDB lineage: Bacteria > Bacillota > Clostridia > Oscillospirales > CAG-272 > Flemingiibacterium. The sequence continues at coordinate 923 of JAZRXB010000014.1, forward strand.
GTAGCGGACGCCCATCCCGTACAGCTCGTCGATGCGGGCTTTCAGGTGAGCGCGGACCTTTTCGTTCCGGAAATTGAAGAACGCGCGCGGGATGACCTCGCCGTAGCGTTTGAGCAGGCAGTCGCCGTCCAGCCCGTAGGCTGCCGCGTTCGGCGTTACCGATTCAAGCTCGAACCATACGCCGGGCTTCAAGCCTTTCTCTTTCATGCAAGAGAACACGCCCGCCAGCCCGCGCTCGCCGAACTTCTCATTGTTGACGATCCAGTCGCCGAGCGCGCCGCCGGGAGCCGCGTTCTTGTGCCAGCCCGCGTCGATGCAGAAGACCTCGCAGCCGACCTTCGCCGCCGCGTCGATGAGCGGCAGCAGCTTTTTGTCCGACGGCTGACCCCACAGGCAGTTCATGTAATCGTTGAACACGACCGGGATCGTGTCGTCCGCAAAGCGCGTCAGCGACGTCAGGCGGCGGTAAACGGCAAGCTCGCCCGCCGCTTCCTCAAAGCCGCCTTCCACAACGCCCCAGACCGCAGGCTGCGCCGTATAGCTCTCGCCCGGTTTCAGGTCGTAATACCAGCCGCCGTTTTCCTCGTGCGCGGCGGTCCCTTCGAGCGTATAGAAGATCGAACGGATGCTTCCCGAGCAGCTGTGTTCGAGCATCCAGTTGTGTGCGCCCTCGATCTCCATGTAGATCGTCCGCCCGTCATCGCAGAGCACCATCGTCAGCGGGAAATGCCCGCCCGTCGCCCAGCTTCCGACCGATTCAATGCGGAAAACGCCCTTTTCCCACGGGTGGACGGTCGTCTGGATGAGACCCAGTTCCTCCATGTCAAAGGTCTTCCACTGTCCTTCCGTCTGCCAGCGGTTCTGCGACAGCATGACCTTTCCGTGCGCGGTATTGACAAAGGCGGACGAGAAGCCGGTCAGACGGACCGTCCGGTTGCCGTTGTTCGTGATCGTGTTGATCTGCCGGACCGCGCCGGTCCCTTCATAGGTCGTCAGCCCGACCGTTACGGTCAGGCGGCGGGATTCGTTCGTATAGACAAGACCGTCCCGTTTCCACTGACCGGCGGAAAGCTCCGCCGCGCCGATGCGGACCGTAAAGGGGACGTCGCGCATGATCTGTTCCATTTTATTATCCTTCCCTGTCAGACTTTTAGTCGATTGTAAAACTGCGTTTTTCAATCGGTACTCGCGCTTATCGCCGCCGACAAAACAAAGTTTTGTCAGCCGGCAAAATTTGTTTTGCCGGCTCTCCCCATATCGGCGCGAGGGCTCGCCTTAGAGGTGGGTTCATGTCGGCAAGGCCGACATGGAAACGGATTTTATCACAATGTTTGTCATCTCAAAGCATTAAACAATCGGCTATGTCAGACTTTTTCTGAGAAAATTCGGCGTGCCCGCAGACGGACGCGCCGGATCCTCCGACATTTTCAGAATTTCACGATCTTCGCCGGTGCGGTGAAGGACGCAAAGGTCGCCGTCGCGTCGGTGAGCGCGAAAATCTCGGTGTTGCCGTCGCCGGGCTGATACATCGCTTTCAGCGACGGATAAGCGTCGAGCATATGCTCCGCCGCCTTCACGTCGGCGATTTCAACAGCGGTCGCCGCGATGCGCAGCCACGTACCCTCCGCAAACGCGCAGAGCTCGCACTTCGGGTTCGCGTGCAGCTGCTTTGAAACGTCCTTCTTTTTGCCGGTCTGGATCGTGAGCTTCCCGTCAAAAAGGTCGATCGTGCCGAACGGACGGACGCGGGGCTGATCTCCGTCGACGGTGGCGAGATAATAGGTCCCGCACTTTTTCAGGAATTCGTATACTTCGTTCATGGCTGAACTTCCTTTCCATCAGATTCAACTCTATTATACCCGTCCCGGCGCGTTTTGTCAAGACGAATCGAAAAAGTCTGCGGTTTCCCGCAGACTTTTCGCTTATCCGATGAATTCGCCTTTGAGCTTTTCGCCGTCGACCGTCAGCCGCCAGCACAGCTCGTTCTTCGGCGAGAAGACGTTATAAACGCCCTCATCGCCCGGCTTGATGTGCCATTTTCTGATCTCGCCGATCTCCGCCATCGCGACCGCGTGGACGATGAGGTGAGAGGTCGAAAATTCCGCGCTCGTGTAGTCGTAGATCATCGCGGAGCCTTCGCGTCCCTGACCTTCCTGATTCGGAAGCGGATGATAGTGGTCGTGAATGAAGCCGTAGCGCTTCGAGAAGGTCACGTCCCCGAACGTGAAGAACTTTATCGCGGCAGGGTCGCGGCGGAAGACCAGCCGTTTGTCGTCGGCGATGTGAACGTCCAGCTTATTGTCGCGGTTGTTGACGACGAAATGCGACACGACCTTCATCGGAACATCGGTCTCGATGCGGTCCACGATGAACAGCACGTGCGGGAACGCCGCGATGAACGTCCGCTCGGCGCGCTTAAAATGTTCGCCGTAAGCCTTCGCCGCGTCGGTCGAAAAGACCTCGAAGCCCTCTCCCTCGAACGAAGCCGTGACCTCATGCGCGAGCGGCTCCTTTCCGACGGCGGCGCCGGCCTGCGAGAGCGTGTGTCCTTCTTCGTCAAGGAACGTCCACGTGTTGTGCATCATCGCCATGCGGGACTGCCGCCACGTTTCGAGACGGTAGCAGCAGTGACCGGGGTCGGCGAAGAAGCGCTCGCCGAGATGCGCCAGCACGAAGCTGTTCATGTCGGTGTGCCGGTGTCCGGAGACCTTCAAGACCTCGCCGCCCGACTGAACGCCGAGCAGCGTCGTACCCTCGCCGAAGCCGTCGCGGATGACGGCGGGACCGAGCTTCGAGACATAGCGGAGCGGCAGACCGGCTGCTTCGGGCGTGATCGCTCTGTCCGCCTTTTCAAGGTCAGCGACAGTCATCCACGTGAACTGGTTGAAGAAACCGAAGGTCGCCAGCTCGTCCGGTCCGAGCGTCGGGTCGGCGTAGGTCGTGTCGAAATGCCAGCGGGCAAGACCGCACACAACGGGATCGGACGCTTCCGAAGCGACTGTGATCGCCACGTCGCCGGTCGGACGGTAGATCGCCGCACTGTCGCCGAAGTTGACCGAACGCGGATACGCCTTTCCGCCCTCCTCGAGCGGCTTCATGCCGATAAAATTCATCACGCCGAGCTTTGTCGCCGCGGCGATCGGTCCGATCGAAAGCCGGGGCGCGAGCGACGGGTCATAAGCGAGCAGCACCCGTCTCATGTGAACGAGCGACAGCGACGCATAGTTGCCGTACTGGAGCGTTTCGCCGTAGCCGTCGGAGTTGTAGAGGTCAAGGCAGTCGTTGTAGTAGCCGACCGCGCGCTCCACCGCGTCCCTGTCGTCCAGCACCGCTGCGGCGGATGCGAAGCCGCCTGCCAGCACGCAGCTCCAGTTTGAACGGGTCTTTCTTTCCATGAAACGCTCGCACTGATCGAGTCCCTTTTCGCGGATCGCGGTCAGTACCGCGTTCTTCTCCGCGTTGCCGAACAGCGACGGGCAGAGACAGAGCGCGTGAACGACGGCGTTCACCACGTGCGCGGTCTCCAGATTGCCGCACGGCGGGTCGACGCGCTTGCGGAACCACGGACCGATCCATTCGTCCGCGTCAAGGCTGACGATCTCCATCGTCCGGTCGTGTACCCATCTGCCGAGCACATCGCCGCCGTTCAGCGCGTACACGAACGCGGCGTCGCTCATGCGCTCCCAGACAAGATGCCACCATTCCTGCGTGTCGTTTTTCTGCACGAGCCTGTTTTCGGCGGTGTTGCGCATCGTCCGCTCGACCAGCGCGTCAAGAAGCGCCTTTGTCTGCGCGTCGGACACGGTGCGGAGCGCTTCGAGCCGACTGTCACAAATCAGATTCAGCATATGTTCTCCCTTCCTTTTCCGCGTTTCCCGCGGAAAGCTTGCCGAACCGTCCGGTTCGGACGGATGTCCCGTTCCGGACGGCTCACGCACCTTCCGGTGCGTACCCGTTTTCCGCGCCTTCCGGTGCGGTTCGTTTTCCGCGTTTACTGCGCGGAAAACGGTCAAATCAATACTCTATTTCCATTTCGCAGAGCTGCGCTTCCCGTCCCGGCATCGTGTTGACGAGCAGACGGGTCCCGTCCGCATTGAAGACGGGGTGATGACAGACGAAGAAACGGTTGCGTCCGCGCGGGATGCCCTGTCCCTCGTCCCACGACTTGGGCAGCGTGACCGATTCGATCTCCTCGCCAGCCGCGTTTAGGAACTGCACTCTGCCGTTCGGCTTGTCGCCCCAGCCGTCGGTGACGTAGAGCGTTTCGCCGGTACAGGGCGACATACTCGGATGTCCGCCCTTGATTGCGACGTCGCTGATCGTGCGGAGATTCTGCCCGTCGCGGTCGACGCGCATCAGCTTTAATGTCTTTTCGCCCGGCTCGCTCGCGTAGCCGATCAGTCCCTCGGTGTGCGGGAGCCACGACCAGTGAACGCCGGTGCGTCCGAAGCTCAGATCGAGCGCGGGCATGACCTCGCTGACCGAGCCGTCCGGATGGCATTTCGCGGTGAACAGCGTCAGCAGATGCGGCTCGCCTCTGCCGTGGTCGGTGCAGTGGTTGCCGAAATGGAACATGACGCGCTCGCCGTCGCGCGAGCAGCGCGCGCAGTAGATCATCAGCGTCACGCCGTCTCCGGTGCGCGCCTTCTGCTTTTCGTCTTCTTCGAGGATGCGGTCGCGGAAGGGGTGACGTTCAAGGACCTCGTTCACCGACAGCACGAGCTTTTTCTCACCGGTCGACGGCATCGCGGCGAACAGACCGTGTTCGTCTCTTGCGCCGAAGGGGACGGGCGACTGTTCGGGGTGGAAACGTCCGTCGCCGTAGCCCGAAGCGTAGTACATCCCGGACAGACCGTACCAGACCGGCTCGCCGTAGATCGGCGCGCCCTCCATGTCGGCGTCCATTACTGTGTCAAGCCCGGTCTCGAGATCATGCACCGCGATGCGCGGATGCAGCACATCGCCGTCGGACGCCTGATAGCAGACCTTCTTCGCGTCCTTTCCCCATGCCTGCCAGAAGCCGGTGTGGAAGAAGATCGTGCTGACCTTCTGCTTTCCGAACCGGTCAAGCACCTTTCCGTCCGCGTCAAGGACAAAGACCTCGCCGATCCCGGTATCCACGTCGCATCCGGCGCAGAGGAGCCGCCCCGACCCGTCGGGCGCGTAGGGATTCAGCGAATAATAGCTGTGGACCGTCCATTTTCCCGGCAGGGAAAACGTGCGCATATTTTTGATATTCATGAAAACACCTCTCGGAACGCCGATGCTCAGTCAAGCTCGGTCAGACCGGCGCGATAGGCTTCGGCGAGCGCGATGATGACCGGTCCCGCACCGTGCGGCTCGTCCTTGGTCGACGGCTTGTGCGACAGATAGGCGCGCGGCGTGCCGTCTCCGGGGCAGAGACAGCCGGGGCAGCTGTGGACCGTCCCGAAATCGTCGCAGACGCTGACCTTGCAGAGTCCGCGGACGCCTTCCTCCAGCACCGGACGGAAGATCGCCTCATCGAGAATGCCGAGCCGCAGTCCGACCGCGACGGCAGAGAGGATGAGACCGGTCCCGCTCGTCTCCTCGTAGGAATCGAGTCCGTCCAGCTCGACGAGCGTGATCTCCTGCCGCCACATTCCGTTTTCGGAGCGGAACGGGAGAAGCGCCGTGCAGTGCGCGCGAAGCGTATCACAGCATTTTTCGTAGGCGGGATGCTCCTTCGGCAGGAATTCGCACAGGACCGCGAGCGGGAAAATGCCCCAGCCGTTGCCGCGCGACCAGTGGTCGGTCGACATCACGCCGGGCGCGACGAAGCCGTATGCCTGATGCAGCAGTCCGTTGTCCGGGTCGAGATAGAGCTCGTACATATCGAGCGTCTGCTTCACCGCTTCGTCGATGTACTTTTCTTCCTTAAAATATAGGCCTGCGAACAGCAGGAAGGGCGTTGCGGCGGTCGCAATGTCGATCCACGTCTTCTCCGAGCAGCCCTCGCGGGGATGAGAGATGATGCCGTTTTTGTTGCGCGGGCAGGTCATCAGCTCCTCGGCGTATTCGCGGAGCTGATCTTCCTCGTTCGAGCGTCCGTCATAGACGCCTCTCGCCTTGGCGATGCCGCCGACGCGGTAGCTTGCGAAATTGTAGTGCGGGTGGTCGACCTTGTCCGGGAAGGTCGCCAGCACCTCGCGGCAGAGCGCATCCGCCGGCGAGCCTTCGCCGAACAGCTCGGCAAGCTCGACCAGACCGTAGTTTGCGACGCAGCCGTAGTAATGCTTGACCTGCGGATAGACCTCGCGGTAATGCTGATACAGTTTGAGTGCCAGTTCGATCGTTTTCATCTTTATTTTTTCCTTTCTGTCGGATTTTTTCTGAAAGTCCGCGTCACAGATTGTTGAAGCTCTCGAACGCGATATCGCTGAACGCGACGCGCGTCTCGCATTTCAGCACGAACAGCATCACGTCTGCGATATCCGAAGCCTTCAGCAGATTTTCACGCTTCACGGGACGGCTGCCCCAGAAGGGCGTGTCGGCTCCGCCGGGATTCAGCGTCGTGACGCGGATGTTCCGCTCCTTGAACTGGATCGCCATGCCGGACGACAGCATATTGACCGCCGCCTTCGCGGTGCAGTAGAGCGGCGCGTTTCCGTTGGCGCGCTTGGCAGCCATCGAGCCGATGCTGACGATCTGCCCGCCCTTGACCGGGTCGCAGACTCTGGCGAAATGCTTGGAAGCGAGGAAGGTTCCCTTCACGTTGACGTCGAGCGTCAGATCGAAGTCGTTCTCGTCCATGTCCCAGATCTTCGCGGGAATGCTCAGTCCGGCGAGATTGATGAGGATATCGGGCGCGCCGAGCTTTTCGGCGGTCTCGGCGAAGGCTTCCTCGACCTCTTTTTCGTTACGCACGTCGCATTCGCGGCAGAGGACTTCGCCCGGAAGCGACGCTTTCAGCTCGTCAAGTCCAGCTTTGTCATTGGACAGCAGCATCAGCTTCACGCCCTCGTCGGAAAGACGCTTCACGATCTCGCGTCCCATGCCGCCGCTTGCGCCGGTGACGACTGCCGTCAGATTTTCAAGTGTTCTCATGATCCCCGTCTCCTTTTGGATTTTGTATTTGCTTTTTTCACAGACCTGTGATATAATGTTGTTAAAGACTTTTCAGGAGGTTCTGCCGTCATGCAGGATGAGCTGGATATCCAGATCGAATCGCTCGCTTTCGTCGTCGAGCGTGAGCCGAACCCCGGCTGGCATACCGCGCATTACCGGCGCATCGACTCCCGCCGCAGGGAAAATTATATCCTCGCCTACGCCAAAAGCGGCGCGGCGGATTATGTGATCGGCGGAAAATGCGTTTCCGTCACGAAGGGCTGCGTGCTGTTTTTCCGTCCGGACGACGTTCACGAGGCGAAAAGCTGTCCGGACGACCCGTGGAGCTTCTGCTCGTGCAGCTTCACGCTCCGCGCCGACGCCGCTTCGCTCGCCGCGCTGGAACGTCTGCCGAATGTGTTCCGATCCAGCGGCTCGGCGCATATGCTCGAATGCTTCACAGAGCTTGACCGCGTGTGGTCGGCGAAGCGTCCGGGCTATCTCATCAAATGCCGCAGTCTGCTGCTCGACATCCTGTGGCTGCTGCTCGGCGACGAGAAGCGGCGCGGCGGCTCAAACGCGCATGAGCAGACCATCGAACGCATCGCGGCGTATCTCGGCGAACACATCGACCGGACCTGCCCGCCCGGAGAGCTTGCCGAAATGGCTGGACTTTCGCCCTCGTACTTCCGGCAGCTGTTCCGGCAGACGACCGGCATGACGACGGTGCAGTACCAGAACCGTCTGCGCGTCGACAAGGCGAAGGACCTCATCCTCAGCGGAGCCTGCACCGTGACCGAAGCCGCCGAAGCGACCGGCTTCTCGGACGTCAGCTATTTTTCGCGCCTGTTCCGGAAGATGACCGGACGCAACCCGTCCGAATACATTCCCCGCGCTTAACGGCGCGGCTCTGCACCGGACGCTCGGTGTTCCCTGTCAGCCTGTTCCGGTTCCGGCAGTTCGGCGATTTGTAACGGTCGCTGATGCCGACCGGCAGATCGTACCGGATGTTCGTGCCGACCGTTTTTTACTCCGGCTTGTGCAGACAGCGCGCGGGAACGCCTGCCCAGACGCTGCCCGGCTCCGCATCGCGGTTCATGACCGCGTTCGCGCCGACCTGAACGCCGTCGCCCAGCGTGATGCCGCCGATGACCGCACAGCCCGAAAAGAGCGTGCAGTTGTTTCCGATGTGCGGCTGAAGACCGAGCTTCACCTCCCCGTTGCGTCGGCTGCCGACCGTCACGCCCTGAAAGATTTTGCACTTTTCGCCGATTTCGGCCTTCATGCCGAGGATGATCCCGGTCGGGTGCGGCAGCATCAGACCCTTTCCGATCTTCGTTTTGTCGCCGACAAAGATGTTGTACCGGCGCACGAGCTTCCGTCTTGCGCGGCGCGCTTTTTTCCGGTGCAGCTTCGCGGCCAATCCCTTTCCCTCGGCACACGCCGCGTGATACTGCATCAGACGGATGAGATACACCGCGTCCGCCTGCGGGCTGTCGGCAAGCCGCCGCTTCTTTTCAAAAAAGCCGAGCTTTTTCCCGCCGAAGCATTCGGCGCGCACCAGCTCCTCAAACGTTTCCTTTTCCGACAAGCAAACCGCTCCTTTCTGTCGTCCCGCTCTGCGGAACGTTCCGTTCTGTTTTCATTATACCGTACCGCGCCGTGAATTGCAATGCACAATCCGACGGATTTGCACAATATGACTTTTTTAATTGCAGAAAAAGGGACGTCCCGACCATGCGGGGCGTCCTTTTTTCCGAAGCGGTCCGGTTCTGTTTCACCGTGACCGCGCCGTCGGCGTTTTATACCGTCGGCACATTCACAATATCAGCGCTTTACGCCGTCGGAACGTTCACAATATCAGCGTTATGCACCGCCGAAACGTTCACGCCGTCGGCGTTTTACGCTTCCGGTACGATCGCACCGTGCTTTTTTAATACCTTGTACAGCGCTTCCATCGGCAGGGCTTCGACCTCGACGCCTGTGCGCGCGCCGAGCGCAGCCATCGCGCCCGCCGCCTGACCGGTCGCCATCGCCGTCGATTCGACGCGGATCGCCGAATTCGCCGCCTGATCGGACGAAATGCTCCGTCCGGCGACGATCAGGTTCCGGCTGCCCGCCGGAAGCATCGCGCCGCGCGGGATCGTCGGGACGACCCCTTCCTCGAGGTAGATCTTCGTCAGTCCCGCCGCATCGTGCGTGTGGATGTCGATCGGATAGAACGTGTAGCAGACCGCGTCGTCATAGCGCTTTCCGGCGAGGAAATCCTCCTTCGTGACCGTCGCCTTGCCGCGGATGCGGACGGTCTCGCGGATGCCGCATTCGGACGCAAGGTCGCGGATGTCGAGCTTTTCACAGCCCGGCTGCTTTTTGAAGAAGCGGTAGAGCCGCAGGTGGCGCAGACGCGCTTCTGTCGTGACGACCGTCTTGCCCTCGCTCGTGTCGGCGGTCACGCCGTCGAGCCAGATGTGATTGCTCCCGCCCGACAGCCAGTTCATCGAGAATCCCTCGGAATTCCACGACAGGTCGCGGTACTCGAAGCGTCCCGCCGCGACCTCCTTCGCAAACGCCGCCGCAAGCGCTTCCTTATCAAGCTCCTCCGGATCCACGCCGCCGACCCGGCAGGCGTAGGTCCCCGGCTGACAGGTCTCGGACCGTTCGACCGGAAAACCTGCCAGCGTCACGACGTTCGCGTCGCCGGTGCAGTCGATCAGCACCTTTGCGAAGGTTTCTTTCAGACCGGATTTCGTGCAGAGCGTCACGCGCCAGCCGTCGTTCTCCGGCTTCGCGGCGGCGATCATCGTGTCGAACAGCAGCTCCGCGCCCGATTCCTTCACTGCCTCGTCGCAGAGCAGCGCGTACAGATAGCGGTTGACGTGTACGCCCTCGCGCGAATGGCGGAAGCGCTCCTGCTTCGAGAAATCGGGGAATTCGCCGTTCCCCTCCTTCACGCAGCGCTCGACCAGCTCCCAGCCGATACCGGCGATGACCTGCTTCTTCCATGCGTGGAAAAGCTGAGGGTATGCGACGGCGGCGTTCGTGATCGTGCCGCCAAGCAGCTCGGTGCGTTCGACCAGCAGCGTCGACGCGCCCTCTCTCGCCGCCTGCACCGCCGCCACGACTCCCGCCGTGCCGCCGCCGACAACGATCACATCATACTGTTCTTTCATTTTCCTGTTCCTCTCAATTTCATATCATTTCGTAAGGCGGCACGCCGCCCTCTCCGTTCATTCACGCAAGGTCCAGCCCTGAAGACGC
>JAZRXB010000015.1:0-9812 GCA_045600005.1 Eubacteriales bacterium
CTGTCCCGCCATCGGGTTATTCATGTGACTGTACATGATTTTGTGAAGCTGCAGGATATAGTTACGGGTGATCGGAATCGCGTCGAAGCTCTCGTGGATGATGTTCAGCGCGTCACGGTTTCTCGGCGTGGTTTTTTCCTCGACGAGCTGTTTGATACGGGTGCCTGTTGTGACGATACCCTCAATCGCGTTGGATGCTTCGGTACTCTGCACCTTTGCGATCTCCACCAGCTTTTCGAGCGCTTCCGGTTTCTGTTTCAGGTACAGCTCCTGCTTTCCCGCTTCTTTATAGATTGCGGCAACCAGACCAAGGATATCCGAATCCCATTTTTGATCTCTGATTGCCGAGTAATTGAACTCTCTCATCACTCAATCCTCCGTTCTTTCCCTTATATATTAGCGTAAATTAAGGGAAAAGTCAACATGTTACGAGAATAATCCCTTAATTCTCACCGCTATTTAAGGGATATGATTCCCGAGTAAGGGAAAACTATACAAAAGCAAGCGATGAGTTCGCGATTCACGACTCCATCGGCATAGAAAAAGGGGGTACGGTATGAACTGCACCGTACCCCCTCATCATCATTGCCCCTGCCGAACCGTATCGAGATATGCTTTCACATCCCTATTCAGCACCAGATCGGCATACCCCAGCAGGTCATTGTAGATCAGGTAATCCAACTCCCGACGGTCAAGCCATGTCTCGGCAAACTCGTTTTCCACGGCGATGGTATCAATGGCGACCATCGACCCATCTGAAAAATTCAGCTCCACGAGGGCGTTGTCCATATTGAATGTGTATGATGTTATCTGTTTCATGCCAAATTCTCCTTCCCGGATACGCACGGTCGGCGCATCTTTCTTCGTCATTATGTACTACTCAAGCCCTATCTTTTTGGCAAAATCCAACATGGCAAAACAAAACTTCTCAAACGGGCTCCATGTCATCTGTGACGGGTCGCCCTCCCGGATCCTCATGGTTCTCCTGATCTCCTTCGGGATGACGACCCTGCCGAGGTCGTCGATTCTGCGGACAATTCCGGTTGCTTTCATATATGGTTTCTTCCTTTCGTCTGATAAACCCCGCCGAAGACTTTCGGACGGTTCGGACGCAATGCGTCGATCTTCCCCGCGGCGGACGTCGTGCCGCTTTACGGGGGCTGATGTTATTATCTGCACGAACTGCCGCGTTATACTCGCCGCGCAGCGGTTCGGCACTGTGAGAAAAAAACGTCAGAACGACCAGAAATTTCCGCAAAAACGCGCCGGCCGGAAAATTCCGACCGGCGCTTCCCTTTTTTTTGCTGGCTTACTCCGTCTTCCGCCGACGGTACCTTTTCCGCCACGCGGACGGACTTTCTCCCTCGATGCGGTGAAACAGCGTGCAGAAATACGTGTAGGAGTCAAATCCCGCGTCGGCGGCGACGTCGAGGATCGCGTCGTCCGAATCGGCGAGCCGACGCTTCACCGCCGCCAGCCGCGTGCCGGTCAGGTACTCGTTCACGGTCATGCCCGTTTCCTTCCGGAAGGTGTGGCAGAGGTGGTATTTGCTCACCGGCACGTCGGCGGCGATCGAGTCGAGCGTCAGCTTTTCCCGGTAATGCTGGTCGATGTAGACAAGCACCTGCCTTGCCAGACTCTGATCCTGCCGACGCGCAGGCTCCGGCGTCAGCCGCTCGAACAGCATCGTCGTAAGCTCGAGAAGCCCGGCGGTCAGACGCGCTTCTTTCAGCCGGTCGTCCTTTCCGGCGGCTTCCGCCAGCGATTTCATCCGCCGGTCGATGTCCTCCCGCTCCCTGTCCGAGACCGGGAAATAGTACCCCTCGTGCGAAAACATCGCTTCTTCCAGCCACGAAGCGCCCATCATGTGCAGAAGCGCGGCGAAATCCCGGCTCGGGAACCCTAAAAAGCTCCGCGTGTAGCCGTTCTTGTCGTCCGGATTGGTCATGTGCAGATGGACCGCGTTGATGAGATACACCCCGCCCTTTGTCATCGGGTAAAGACTGTTGCCGATCAGCACGTTCCCGCCTTCGGTCAGCGACTGTAAAATTTCGTACTGATCGTCGTGCGTGTGGCGCGTATCCTCAAGCGGCGTGTGTCCGACGCGCCGGTAAACGGCGACAAGCTCCATTGTGAATCCCCTCGTTTCTTCTTTTTATACAAGTATACCACATCCGCGCCAAAATAGCAAGATATCGGAAGAAATTCGCAAGATACCATAAGAATTTCAGAAATCTTTGTGCTATAATGGAGATACAACAGGATCGAAAACAGGTTTTCTTCAATCCTGCTGCCAGAAAAAATGAAAGAAGGAACCGACCCATGAGTCTGAAAACAGACGGGATCTTCACCGCGCTGGTCACGCCCTATGACGATGCGGGAAAGGTCGACCACGCCCGGCTGAAACGGCTCGTCTCGCTCAACCGGCAGAACGGCGTGGACCGCTTCTATGTCTGCGGCAGCTCCGCCGAAATGCCGCTGCTCTCCTCTGAGGAGCGTCGGGACATTCTGCGCACTGTGCTGTCCTGCCGTCCCGAAACGGTCGTCGCCCATGTCGGCGGTCAGAACGCCGCCGAGAGCTTCGCGCTGGCAAGGGACGCCGCCGACGCGGGAGCCGACGCGGTTTCCGCCGTCACACCCTACTATTATAAGTACAGCTTCGCCGAGCTTGCACATTTCTACGAAAAGCTCGCCGACGCGAGCGGTCTGCCCGTCGTGCTGTACAACATCCCGAACTACGCCGGGGTGAGCTTCACCGTCGATCAGCTCGTTTCGCTGCTGAAGCTCGACGCGGTGGCGGCGCTCAAATTCACGTCGAAGGACGTGTACCTGATCGAGCGGGTCAGACGGCTCTGCCCGGACAAGCCCGTGTACAACGGCTGCGACGAAATTCTGTATTCCGGTCTTGCCGCCGGTGCGGGCGGCGCGATCGGCGCGACCTATAACGTGATGATGGACAAGGCGGTCCGGCTTTACGAAGCGTTCGGACGCGGCGACATGAAGACCTGTTTTGCCGTGCAAAGCGAGATCAACGACGTGATCGGCGTCACGTCACGGCTCGGCGGCTTAAAGTGCGTCAAAGCGCTGCTCGGAATGCTCGGATACCCCTGCGGGAACCTCCGCGAACCGTTCGAGCCGCTCGACGAGAGCGCACTTTGCGAGCTGCGGGAAAAGGTTCTGCCGCTCCTGACACTGAAAAGGGAGCCGCTGACATGAAGAAGCTGCTCTTTTTCGACCCGGCGGCTGTCGCGTGGACAAAGGGCGGCGCTTCGCTCCACGTCTGCCCGCCGGAGGTCTGCCGGACAGCTTTCGAGCGCGAGTACCCGTATGAGCATTTCTATCACCTGTACAGCTCGCTGATCTATGACCCGGACGCGGCGGAATACCGCATCTACTACGGAGCGCGCGACCGACAGAACCGCACGACGCTTGCGCTCGCCGTCTCAAAGGACGCGGTCCGGTGGGAAAAGCCGAAGCTCGGCGTGTTCGCTTATGAGGGCAGCACCGAGAACAACCTGCTCGGTCTGCCGTTCGCCGACGGCTCGGTCCTGCGCGACGAACACGCGCCGCCGGAGGAACGCTATCATTTCCTGATGCACCGCGCCGGAAAGGGTTATTTCTGCTATCGCTCGGCGGACGGCATTCACTGGGACAAAAACCCCGTGCTTCTCGCGCCCTGCTTTCTGGACGGACATAACAACGCGCTCTGGGATGAGACGGACGGCTGTTACCGCTTCTATCTCCGCGCGTGGAACCGCGACCCGCTTCGCCGGACAGCGGTGGGCGGCACGTGCGATTCTCTGATGAAACCGCTCGATCTTCCGCCCGACCTTCCCCGCCGCAAGCCGGAGGAACAGCCGATCCTCACCGAGCAGGCGTTCCCTCTCGTCATGCGTGCGGACGAGCTTGATCAGATCAACGGCGTTCCGACCACACCGTCGACCGGCTCGCCGGTCGTACCGTCGGTCGGTTCATCGGTCGCATCGTCGGTCGGTTCACCAGTCGCACCGTCGACCGGCTCGCCGACCGACGTCTATACCTTCCCCGTTTCGCTCCTGCCCGGCGAGACCCGCGCGTTCGCGGCGTTCCCGTCCTTCTACCGCCATAAGACCGACGGAACGCTGACGAACGACGGATGGCTCGACGTCCGGTTCTGCGGGAGCGTGGACGGAATGCACTTCCACCGCTTCGACCGGGCGGTCTACTTCGGAAATCTCAGCTCCGGCGAGTTTGAAAATCAGATGGCGTTCCACGGGACCGGCGTTCTGCCTTACGGCGGCCGCCTGCTTTCCAGCGGACTTCTCTACCGCACCCGCCACGGCGAGGTCGACCGGCGAAGCAGAGAGGGCGACGGAAAAATGGTCCTCTTTGAACAGCGAAAGGACGGCTTCGTTTCGCTCCGCTTCGACGAAAACGGCGGCGAAGCGTCGCTCGGCAGACAGACGGTCGGACGCGCGCTCACGCTGAACGTGAAGACCGCTCCCGGCGGCTCGCTGACGCTCTGCTTTGACGGTGCGGAAACGCTGACCGTCAAAGCGGACGACACGGCGCTCACCCTCCCCGTACCCGAAAACGTTCCGGCGTCCTGCGAGCTGACCGTGCGCGGCAGATATGCGGAGCTTTACAGCATCACGTTTCAGTAAAACCATATTATAATAATGAAAGAAAGGGATCCTGTCATGAAAAAAAGAAACGCTCTGACCGCGCTCCTTCTGCTTGGCGGCATTCTCATGAACGCCTGCGGAGAGGCTCCCGCTTCGACGACCGACGACACGTCCGCCGCACCTCAAGACGGCACGGAGACCTCCGCCGGACCCGTCGAGACCGAAAAGCAGTGGGCAAAACCCGACTTCTCGTCCTGCTCCTACGGCGGCGCTGAGGTAAACATCCTCGCCGCCGGAAAGGTCGGCGCAAACTACGCCGTGATCGACCTTTACGCCGAAAGCGAGAACGGCGACACGCTGAACGACGCGGCATACAAGCGCCGCATTGCCGTTGAGGATGAACTCAAGGTCAGGCTGAACGTCAAAAACGACGCTTCCTACGGCAAGTCGATGCAGACCGCCGCGCTGGCGGGCGACGACAGCTATGACTTTGGTCTGCTCTGCTTCCGCGACGGAACGAGCATGGCGGCCTATTCGCTCGCATCCGAAAAGCTCTTATGCAATCTGCTGGACTACGATATCCTGTCGCTCGACGCGCCGTGGTGGGACAACGAGTTTGCCAACGTCTTCACGGTCAAGGATCAGCTCTACTGGTCGACCGGCGATATCACGACGATCGACGAACAGGTCGTTGCGCTCATCATCTTCAACAAACAGATGGCGGAGGACCTCGGCAAGGGCGATTTCTATCAGATCGTCCGGGACGGCGACTGGACGATCGACAGAATGAAGACGATCATCAAGGACGTGACGACCGACACGAACGGCGACGCGAAGATCGACGGCAGCGACCGCTGGGGCTTCCTCGGCGACAATCCGGTGCAGTTCTATCAGGCGTCCGGGCTGATGATGTCGACCAGACAGGGCGACGGCTACGTCATTGACATGATGAACGACCGAAGCGTTCACGCGCTCGAGCTGATCTATGATTTCCTCGTCACGAACCCCGACACCGGCGCATGGACGATGGACGGACATAAGGTCAACGATATGTGGACGGCAAATCAGGCGCTGTTCCAGATGACGACCCTGCGCCCCGTCACGACGCTGCGTGATTCGGAAGTCGATTTCGGCATCCTGCCCATGCCCAAGCTGGACGATCAGCAGACCGAGTACGCTTCCTCGATCACGCCGAACAAATGCCCGACCGCCGTCATCCCGATCTCGGCAAAGGACCCCGAACGCTCGGCGGCAGTCATCGAAGCGCTGGCATGGTACGGACGCGAGATCCTGACCCCCGCGAACTACGACATTTATCTGAAGCTCAAGGTCGGACGCGACGACGCTTCGTCGGATATGCTTGACATCATCTTCGCAAAGCGGAGCTGGGACCCCGTCTTCGGCTTCAACTGCGGCAGCATCGAAACGCTGATCAAGGACCTCTATAACAAGGAAACCTTCACCTTCGCGTCGGATTACGCCGCCTTCATCGACGGAGCGACTGCCGAATACGAATCGCTGATCAGGAAAATTTACGGCTAAAGTATTTCCCGCTCAAAGCGGGAAATAACGACGAATTCCCCGCTTCAAAGCGGAAATAACGACGAATTCCCCGCTTCAAAGCGGGAAATAACGACGAATTTCCCGCTCAAAGCAGGAAATAACGACGAATTCCCCGCTCCAAAGCGGGAAATAACGGCACATTCCCCGCTTCAATGCGGGGAATACCGCTGTTTTGACGAAAGGCAGGCAATTGGAATGAAAGATTCGGAACAGATCACGGTCACAAAGGAATACGACGTGATCGTCGTCGGCGGAGGTACGACCGGCGTCTGCGCGGCTGTCGCGGCGGCAAGGTCGGGCGCGAAAACGGCGTTGTTCGAGCTTCAGGGCTTTCTGGGCGGAAATGCGTGCAACGGAATGGCGTGGTACGGCTTCCACGCGGCCGGCTCCTTTGAGCAGGTCGTCGGCGGACTTCCGCTTGAGATCATCGAGCGGCTCCGGGAGATCGACGGGGCGAGCGAGTTCTGTCCCGACCCGGTGGCGGGCAGTATGGTTCAGGTCAATACCACGCTCTTAAAGCTGGTTCTGGCAGAGATGTGCCTGGAAAGCGGCGTGGAGGTTCACCTTCACAGTATGCTGACCGGCGTTCCCGAATGCGGGAAGGAGCGTCAGATCATCACGGTACAGAGCAGACTGGAAACCTTCCGTTTCGCCAGCCGCGTGCTGATCGACTGCACCGACAGCGCGGACGCGGCAGCCGCGGCGGGAGCGGACTATATCCGCGGCAGAGAGTCGGACGGGAAGATGCAGGTCGCCTCCTCCACGCTGTTCGTCAGCGGCGTCGACATGGACGAGCTGCTTGCGTATTTCGACGAACATCCCGACGAGCTTCGCCCGATCCCGGTGCCGGAGGACGAGCTGCGGGCGCTGGTGAAACGGATGCACAGCGTGCCGGTCTTCGGCATGGGCGCGTTTCCGACACTGATCGCCAAAGCAAAACGCGAGGGGCTGACCGATTATCCCCGCGACCGGCTGGTCGGTCAGGCGTTTGTGCGGACGGGCGAAATGATGCTCGTGGCAAGCCGCGTCGAGGACGCTGACCCGGACGATGAGCGGGCGTACACCCGCAGCGAGCTGACCGGTACGCTCCAGATGAAAGCGACGCTGAAGCTGCTGAGGGAATATCTTCCCGGCTGCCGGAACGCGCGCATTTCCGGTTCGGGTCACACCATCGGTCTGCGGGAAACGCGGCATATCGCCGGGGATTATACGCTGACCGGCGGCGACCTTCTGGATGGGAAGGAATTTCCCGACTGCGTGGCGCGCGGCGCGTACCATCTCGATGTGCATTCGCCCGACCATCCGGGCATCGAGACGGGACGTCCGCCGGTCTATCAGATCCCGTACCGCAGTATGCTTCCGAAGGGTCTCGACGGTCTGCTCGTGGCGGGACGGTGCTATTCGCAGGATCAGGCTGCACAGGCTTCCACCAGAGTGATCCCGATCGCCGGCGCGTCGGGTCAGGCGGTCGGAACCGCCGCCGGACTTGCCGTCCGGTCGCACTGTCCGCCCAGAGAAGTGGACGTTTCGGTCCTGCTTGACACGCTGAAAAAGAACGGCGCGATCCTGTGACGAAAAGAAGCCCGGACTGCGCTCGAATCAGAAAGCTCCCCGTTCCGGCTTCATACCGGAACGGGGAGCTTTTTTCATTTCTGTCAGAACTTCCCTCTCAGATCCCGACCGCATCGTCCTTTTTGCCGAACAGAGCGGGATAGTCGAGCGGCTTCGCGCGGATCCCCAGCGCCGCTTCGATGCGGGAAACGACCTGATCGGTGATGACTCTCGTGCCCTCCATCGTGTAATAGTGCGTCAGGTCGGAGTGATAGGAGACCGGCGCGTTCTTCATCGTCGCGTAAAGATCGTTGACCGCCATGCCGTGACGCTGAACGATCTCGCAGGCGGCGGCGTTGTAAAGCTCGGTATCGGCGTTCAGACGCCTGTTCGGACCGGTGAAAAGATGCTCCTGAACGGGAGTGGAGGTGGCGAAGATGTACGCCGCGTTCGGGAAGAACAGCTTCATCATGCGGCAGATACGCGCGATGTTGTCGCGGTAAACGTCAAGGGAGATGAGATTTTCGCCGTCCGCCATACGCAGATCGTCCCACAGCCCGGCGTTCCAGTGAACGAGGTCGATCTCCTCTCCCTTTACGCCGAACTCGGTCGACCAGTTGCTGAGACTGCGGATGATATAGGAGGTGAACCGGCAGTTTTCCTTCGGATAGAAGACCTCCGCCGTTTCTTCAAAGGCGAGCTTCACATACCGGTCATAGCCCTGACGGATGGAGTCGCCGATCAGAATGATCTTTTTCATGTGCGTTTTCCTCACTTTCCTGTGGCAGAATATCATTTTTGCCCGAACGGAACGCGCAGAAGCGGTCAGCGCGTCCCTTACCGCGGCGGCGTCTTCGGAAAATATGCGGGCGGTCGGGACTTTGCCGCGTCCCTTGCCGAACCGGCGCGGCAGCTTCCTTTATTTGGAAACCACGGCGGAGAGGGAGCGCTTTAACCTTCGGTCTTTGCCGGTTTCGCTTTCCGCGCCGTGAGGACCGCCCAGACGGCGAACAGTACGCACGCGAGGACGGCTCCCGCCGGATACGCGATGCCCGCGGCGAGCCTGAACCCTTCCTTCGCCATGAGGATGTACGTCACGCTGACCGCCGACATGAACGCCGCCGGGACCGCCGTGATGAGCGAACAGAACGGATGCTTCCCCATCTGCGCCAGATAGGACGTCGCCGTCCAGAGCGTGATCATCGCCAGCACCTGATTGCTCCACGAGCTGTAATTCCACAGAACGCTGAAATCGAGCCGCGTCAGCAGAGCGCTCAGCGCGAGCATCGGCAGTGTGATGAACAGCCGCGAGCGGATCTTCTTCTGATCCAGCCCCGTCCATTCGGCGAGGATCAGCCGCGCACTGCGGAACGCCGTGTCGCCCGATGTGATCGGGCAGATCACCACGCCGACCACCGCGAGAATGCCGCCGAGCGTTCCCATCAGCGCGAACGAAATTTCATACACAACGCCCGACTGACCGAGCCTTGCGAGCGATTCCGACAGCGCGCCGCTCGTCTCGTAGAACGATACGCCCGCCGCCGCCCAGACCAGCGCAATGACCGATTCGGCGATCATCGCGCCGTAAAACACCCGCCGCCCTTCCCTTTCGGACGTGATGCACTTGGCTGCCATCGGCGACTGCGTGGCATGGAAGCCGGAGATCGCGCCGCAGGCGACCGTGACGAACATATACGGCCAGACCGGCTGACCGTTCGGATGCAGATTCCGGAGCGTCAGCTCGGGGATCGCGTAGTTCCCCGAAAAGACGAGCGTTCCGATGATGCCCGCCGCCATGACGAGCAGAGCCGCGCCGAAGACAGGATAGAGCCGTCCGATCAGCTTGTCGATCGGCAGAAGCGTCGCCAGCGTGTAGTAGATCAGAATGACGACGATCCAGAAGGTCTCGCCGAAGAAATCGGGCGTGAGATTTGTCAGGAGCGCGGCGGGGCTCGTGACGAAGACCGTGCCGATCAGCAGAAGAAGGATCAGCGACAGAAACCGCATGAACCATTTCGCCCATCCGCCGAGGTACAGACCCGCCAGCTCGACGATCGACCGTCCGCCGTGACGGCAGGAGATCATCCCGCTCAT
>JAZRXB010000016.1:0-2437 GCA_045600005.1 Eubacteriales bacterium
CGTTACCCTTCGGGTCGATCGCTTCGCTGTCGTCAAACAGTCCTGCCGCGAGCGCCCAATCGACTGCGTGGACCGCCCACGTCGAAGGCTGTGCGGCGAGCCGTGCATCGTTTGTCGGTGTGAACCGTGCCAGTCCGCGGCGGACAGCGAACCCGTAGAGCAGATCAGCCAGCTCCTCGACCGTCATCGGCTCAGCCGGACGGTAAGCGTCGCCGGTCAGCATTTCCTTCCCCGCGCGCTCATTGAATTCCATATGCCCCCACGTTTCAAGCGAGATGAGTTTTTCGGACGTCGCCCACGTGAAAGCGTTCGCGTATTCGTCGCTCCACTTCACGTCGCTGCACATCAGCGGATAGTTGACGTAAGGTTCCCCGGCGAGCTGCCAGACCTTCATGAAAGCCTCCGCGCGGGACACCGCGCTGCCGATCACGCGCGTCTGCACGTCGACCGTTACCGAACGAAACGGCATTTTCATCGTATAGATCCCATCCTTCTCTTCCTGTACCGCCACCGGAAGACCGTTCTCATCGAATGCGTTTACACTCACGACCTCAAAGCCCTCAAGCGGATCGACACGGAAGGAACCGGTCTCGCCGCTGAAATATTTGGACGAAAGGGGCGTTACCACCGCGTTTTCGGCAGTACCGACCGTGAAACTCGTCATGGCGAACATGAGGTACGTAAAATTCGCGCTGACCGGCGCCGCCGCAGCACTCGTCATGGCAGCCGCCGCGAGGATCGCTGCGAGCCGTCTTGCGTATTTTCTGTTGTTTTTCATTCTGAACATCCTTTCTGAAAATGTGGGTGTTTCCCCCGAAAACCTTTTCACTCAAAGAGACGAATTTGGCGTGAAAAAGTTTCACGAAATGAAAAATTTAACCGGAGCTGTTTTGAAACAGCCCCGGCTTTTGTCAGCTGACGAAGCGGATATTGATGTCGCCTTCCACGGTCGAAGCGTTCAGAACGTACTGAGCGCGGCTGTTTTCGGCGCTTTTCGGCGACGCGGAGAGGTTGGTCATCGTGGAGATGCGGAACAGGCTCTCCTCGCCGAGGATCGAACCCATGATATCGCCGTTCGACGTGGTGAACGTGAACTTTTCGCCGAACAGTCGGGTGAAGTCGATCGAAGCGTTCGCGTCGGTCACTTCGATGGTGCGCGCGGAGAGCGAATCCATCGTGATGCGGTCGTTCGCCGTCGAAACGCTGATATAGGTGGCGGACAGGTCGGACAGGACCATCCGCTCGTTCGAGGTCACGAGCGAAATTTCGTAGGCGTCGAGGTTCTTCACGTCGACGAGACCGTTCGTCGTTTCGGCGGTGAGACGGCCCTCCAGCGACAGGTTGCCGAGCCGGACGTCGCCGTCCGCGTCGGCGATTTCGATGTCGCCGTCAAAGCTCTCCGGCAGGTAGACGATCATGGCAAGCCCGGTATAGGCGGCTTTCCTTTCCTTCGCGCCGAAATCAATGTTCACGCCGAACAGGCTCAGGGTGTGATGGTCGCTTTCCTTCTGGTCGTCGGAGATCGTGAGCGTGTTGTCGACCGTTTTGAAGGTATAGGTAAAATCGTCGTTTTCCAGCACGTCGACGTAGATGCTCCCGCCCGTTTCAGCGGCGGCAATGACGATATCGCAGCCCGAAACGTCGATGGACAGATCGCGGTTGAGGTTCGCAGGGAAGGTGTAGCGGTTCTGCACGAAACCGGCTTCGGTGACGTCGGTGAGCTGACCGGACATACCGCCGCCGACCTGCACGACCGCTTCCCCGTCGTCCGCCGGAATGTTCGGGAACGAGACCGGCTGTCCGTTGACGATGACGCCGCCGTCTCCGATGGCGATCAGAGAACCGAGATCGATCCCTTCGAGCGCGGGACGGATGACATTCTGGGCGATCTCCTTCGCCCCGTCAGCTACTCCGAGCGCAATGTCTATCACGCCGCGGATGACGCAGGAACCGGCGACCGCCGCGACGACGATCAGCGCGATCCCGAAAAACAGACCTTTTTTAAGCAGTTTCAACTGTCAGGATTCCCTCCATTACATCAATTCCATATAAGACAGCCCGGAAACGATGAACGCAGCCGTCAGCGCCGCGCCGTCTGATTTTATTATAATGTAAAAAAGCGGAATAGAACAAGTCTTTTCTGTGAATTGTTTGTAACAACCGCAAAAGCTGGCGCACCCGGTCGATTTGCTGACTTTCCGACGAAAAAATGTCGTTTTTCGACCGAAAAAACGAATGATTCCGCTTGCAATCGGACGGATTTGGTGCTATAATATAGTTGTAAAAATTTTTGATTAGTCGATTGTAAAACTTCGTTTTCGGCATCTCCCCTCGGCGCGAGGGCTCGCCCCGGCTCGCCTTAGAGGTGTTTTTATGTCGGCAGGGCCGACATAAAAACGGATCTTATTATAACGTTCATTACCCTGCGACATTTTAC
>JAZRXB010000017.1:0-3003 GCA_045600005.1 Eubacteriales bacterium
CGGCGATATCGCTGCGGATGATGGTGTAGGACTGCCAGCCGGAAAAGCTGCGCGTTGCCGCCGGGCTGTCGCCGCAGGACGCGAAAACGAGCGCGGCAAGGCAGAGAAGTGTGAATACGAAAAACAGAATGCGGTGTTTCAAAGCTGTCCCCTTTCTCAAACGGTCACTTTGCGGTATGGAACGCTTCGAGCGACGCGAGCTTCGCGTCCCCCTCGGCGCTGACGATCTCGACGCTCAGGCGGGCGGTGCGGACGGTCGGGAAGCGGCAGATCGCCTTATGACCGATCGTTTCGCCCTGATAGACGCAGATCTTTTTCGAGCGGTAAGCGGGAAGGTTCGCATAGACCTTAAAGGCGCGGACCCTTTCACCGTCGGCGATGTCCTCCTTGATAACGACCGTATCGGCGAGAACGGGGTCGGTCGGGTCGGCTGTGATCTCGTATTCGGTTTCGGAGACGGCTTTCACCGGCGTGAAGGGGAGCGCTTTGCCGTAGCGGCGTTCGATCTCCGCGCCAAGCTCGAGCAGGCGGGCGGTGTCCTCGGCGGGCAGGGTGCCGTCGGCGGTGGGGCCGATGTTCAGCAGAAGGTTCGCGCCGCGTCCGACCGAATACTCGTAGATGCCGATCAGCTCGTCGAGCGTTTTCACGGTGTCGGCGTTGGCTTCGCAGTCGAACCACGCGGTGCGCATTTTCATGTCGCACTCGGCGGGCAGGTAACGGGTCGTGCCGATCTGGCGCGCCTCGGTCTCGAACATCGAGAAATCCGCCTTATCGACCGTGTTGACGTTCGGCATATCGGCGTAGCCGTCCTCGTTGCCGACCCAGCGGGTCTCGGGGTCCCACATCGAGAAAATGCGGATGTCGGGCTGGAGCGTGCGGATGGTCCTGATGATGCGCGGCTTATCGTACTCATGGTTTTCGGAGCCGCAGCCGTCGAACCAGAGGTAGTCGATCTTTCCGTAGTTCGACAGCAGCTCGGTGATCTGATTGACGAAGTAGTCGTCGTACTCGGTCGGGTCGTCGAAATGGACCGCCTTATTGTCGCTCTGGCTCCACTGAGCGGGCGAGTAGTAAAGACCGATCTTAACGTTATAGGCGCGGCAGGCCTCGACGAATTCCTTCACGACGTCGCCCTTTCCGTTTTCCCACGGGGACTGTGCGACCGAATAGTCGGAGAATCTGCTCGGCCAGTTGGCGAAGCCGTCGTGATGCTTACAGACGAGGATGGCGTACCTTGCGCCGGCGCGTTTGATCGTGCGGATCCACTGTTTACAGTCGAGGCGGACGGGATTGAACGCGGCGGCGGGCATGGGCTTGCCGTCCCAGTCCTTATGACCGTGGAAGAAGCTGCGGATGCCGAAATGGAAGAACACGCCGAATTCCCAGTCGAGGAAGTCGAGCTGTTTCTGTGTCGGTTTGATGACCATGAAAAAACCTCCCGAAAAATGATTTCATTCGCTTTAATGATAGCACATTTTTCGCGCGATGTCAAGATTTTTTGATGGTTTTGCCGCCTGTGGTGGGCGACGTCGCATTCTGACGGACTTTGCAGTACGCGATGGGGAGAGGGGGCACGGGAACTACGTTCCCGGAGACCATCTCAGGCGCCGAAGTTCATAGCCGACCTCTGGTCGGCTCTCCCCCCTCCCCGATCATTGTTTGCAAAATACGTCAGTCACCTGCGCCCCGCTCCTCTCAATCCTTGGCTGGCGGCGTTTGAAATCTTATAAAATAATGAGGTCATCCGATTCCATATAACGCGGGAAAACGCCGCTTGCGCGGCGTTTTCTTTTCAGTTTTGGTCCCGGACGGGTTCGGCGTTCGGGGCGGTCCGCGTCAGCCGAAAAAGCCGCAGCAGAGGATGATCAGAAGCGCGATGATGAGGACCCAGCAGCAGTTGTTGCCTTCAAACATATTGCACAGGCAGTTGTTGTTCATGGAAAATACCATCCTTCGTCAGTACCGCCGGTCGGAACCGGTCGGAAGGGAGCGTTTTCCGCCCTCTCTGTTCCCATGATATGCCGCGCCGCCGCTTTGGTGACAGAGATCCCGCGCCTTCACAAAGCGGACGCTCTGTGAAAGCGCGGGATCCTTATCTGCCGCCGGTCGGGTGCGCGGCGCTTCGGAAAAGCGTCTGCTCTTGTAAAAGCGGTTCGGCGGGAGCGTCCGCCCGGCATGGGAATGCTCGCGTCAAAAGCGCACGGAATGCTCGCGTCAAAAGCGCGGGTTCGTCTCAGAAGCGCCAGCCCTCGTTGATCTCGCCGCGCTTCGTCGGCGTGACGCGGGCGTGAAGCTCCTCGGCGTTGCGGCGGTAGTCAGCGGGAGTCAGCGGCTCGGCGCGGGTGATCGTCTTGGTCGAGCCGCGTCCCAGCTCGTACATGAACACGTTCTGATAGCCGATCTCGTCGAGCTTATCCATGAAACGCTTCCAGTCCATCTTTCCTTCGCCCGGCAGCCAGTGGCGCTCGTCGATGAAATCGTAGTCGGACAAGTGCGTCGTGATGATGCGGGAGCCCGCGTTCCGGATGAAGTCCGCGTGGGATTCCTTTAACAGGTGGTTGACGTCGAAATTGATGAAGGAAACGACGCCGTCCGTAAACTCCATACATTCCGCGGAGCAGTTGCCCATGCACAGACGCGGCAGAACCTCGACGGTGATTTTCATGCCGTATGCCGCCGCGTAATCGCCGAGCGTCTTGTAGAGATATTTGCCGCGCGCCATGCGCTGTTCCCGCTTGGACTGGTCAAGCGGTTCGGAGCTTGCGTGGGTCGTGATGACCTTTGCGCCCCAGCGGTGTCCCGCGTCGATGCAGGCACGGTAGCGCGCCTCGATTGCCTCGAACTTCGTCTCGTCCGGGCAGGTCAGGCCAAAATCGCGGATGAAGGGAATGTGGATGCTCCACACGTTCAGTCCCGCCGCTTTGATATCCGCGGCAAGCTGATCGCCCTCCGCGATGAAAGCGTCGAGGTCCTTGTTGATGGAAATCTCGATATCGGTAAAGC
>JAZRXB010000018.1:0-3370 GCA_045600005.1 Eubacteriales bacterium
GAACCTGAGACTTCGCCGTCCGCCGTGCGCCGAACCTGAGACTTCGCCGTCCGCCGTCCGCCGGACCTGAGACTTCGCCGACGCGCCGTGCGCCGAACCTGAGACTTCGCCGTCCGCCGTGCGCCGAACCTTGACCTTCGCCGCCGCCCAGCGCGCCGAACCTCCCCTGAATCCGAACGAAAGGACCAAACCATGTCAAACACGCCGAACCTTTCGGGCGCGGTCTTCGAGAACACGCTGACCGTCGCTCCGCCCAATAAGATCTATCTCCACACCTCCTATCTGACCCGCCGCGACGTACTGCACTACCACCGCAGCATCGAGATCGGCATCTGTCAGAGCGGAAGCGGCGTCAGCGAGACTGAAGGGCGCGTCATGCCCTTCTCTGCCGGAGATATCAGCATCATCTTCCCGTTCCAGCGCCACCGGAACTATACGACCGGCGGCGACGGGGAATGCGTCTGGAAGTGGTTTTTCATCGACCCCGTTGAGATCGCGGCGGTCACGAACGGCAGCGCGGCGTTCCTCAGCACGCTGATGGAAAAGGTCGCCCGCTGGGGCATCATCCGGGGCGACGGCGAGATCGAACAGCTGGTAAAGGCGCTGATGGAAGCGATCTCGGCGGGCGGAGACTACTGCTGTGAAAAAGCCTACTCTCTGCTCGTGCTGCTGCTCATCGGGCTGGTCGAGCGCTCAGAGGGGTCGGATATGCCGCCGGTCGCGCTTCCGGCGCGGTTCGAGTCGGTCGTGACCATGCTGGTCACGGTGAACCGCGAGCTGCTCGAAGGACGGCAGCTGACCGTCGAGGAGCTTTCCGCGCTCTGCCGCATCCCGGTCTCGACCTGCCGGAGAATTTTCCTGTCGACGCTGCATATGACGCCGAAGGAATACATCCTGTCCTGCGCGCTCGAAGCGGCGAAGGTCCTCCTTGCGACGACCGACCGCAGCATCACCGAGATCGCCGGGATGACGGGCTTTGCGGAAATTTCGACCTTCAACCGCGCCTTCCGCGCCAGAGAAGGCATGACCCCGCGCGCCTTCCGCGGAAAGTGACCCGCCGCGAAAGGTCAGATTTGTCCTATAAAAAGATAAAATCATAACAGACAAAACGCGGAAAATATGTTATCATGGAAAAAACGCAAAAGGGGGATCCTCATGCCCGGACTCTTTCCGGAGAACGCCCGCCCGATCGGCGCGGACGTTCTGACCGTTTCGCCGGTGCTCATCCGGCGCTTTACCTGTCAGAAAATCAAGGCGGCTTCGCTGCTCGTCACCGGTCTCGGCTATTTCGAGGCGGCGGTCAACGGCGCGAAGGTCGGAAACGAACGCTTCCTTCCCGTGCCGACCGACTACCTGCCGCGCGCCTTCACGCGCATCACCTATCCCTGCCGCGACCATTTCACGCACCGCATCTGCGCTTACCGCTTCGACGTGACCTCCCTTCTCCGCTCCGGCGAAAACGAGCTGACGATCCGGCTCGGAAACGGCTGGTACCGTCAGACCGAGCGCACGGCGGAGGGCGAAATGTCCTACGGAGACCGGCTCTGGGCGATCTATTCGCTGACGCTCGATACCGGAGACGGCGAAACGACCCTCGTCTCGGACGGAAGCGAGGTCTGGCGCGAGAGCGGGATCCGGTATTCCAACCTGTTCGTCGGCGAAACGGTCGACGCGCGGTTCTCGGACGAGACCGACAAGCCCGTGACGCTCCTTCCCCTGCCGGATTCCGAATTTTCTCCCGCGATGGGAACGCCCGACCGCGAGATCGGGACCGTCCGCCCGTTCTGCTATCAAGAGGACGGCGCGAAGAAATATTTCGACTGCGGACGGAACCTCAGCGGGATCGTCCGCGTGAAAACGTCCGGTCACGCGGGAGAGGTAGTGACGCTCCGCTTTGCCGAGGAGCGCTTCCCGGACGGAACGCTCGATTTCGGCTCGACCGGCGCGGGCTGCACGATGACGAGCGGCAGAAAACAGATCATGACCGACCGTTTTATCCTCGACGGAACAAAGCGGGTCTTCGAGCCGTCCTTCGTCTGGCACACCTTCCGCTATTTCGAGGTCGAGGGACCGTTCGACGCGCTCGAAGCCGTCGAGATCCACAGCGATGCGGAAAAGACCGCTTCGTTTGCGTCGGACGCGGAGGGAATGGATTTCCTGTTCGACGCTTTCACGCGCACCCAGCTCGCTGCGATGCACGGGAGCTTCCCCTGCGACTGCCCGCACCGCGAACGGCTCGGCTACACGGGCGACGGACAGGTCTGCGCCGAAGCGGGGATGCTGTTCTTCGACTCAAAGGAGTTCTACCGCAAGTGGATACGCGACATTCTCGACTGTCAGGACCCGGAGAGCGGACATATCCAGCATACCGCGCCCTTTCAGGGCGGAGGCGGCGGACCCGGCGGCTGGGGATGCGCGGTCATCCTCGTGCCGTATCAGTTCTGGAAGCGCTTCGGCGACACGACCATCCTTACAGAATGCTATGAGCCGATGAAAAAATGGCTCGGCTACCTCGACGCGCACAGCGAAAACGGACTGGTCACGAGCGAGGAGCCGGGCGGCTGGTGTCTCGGAGACTGGTGTACGCTCGAAAAAATGCGGCTCCCCGAACCGTTCGTCAACAGCTTCTATCACGCGCGCTGTCTCGGCTTCATGGAGGAGATCGCGCAGGCGCTCGGAAAAACGGAGGATATCCCGTCGTTCGCCGCGAAGCGCGAGACCGTGCTGAGCGCCGTCCGCCGGACCTTCCGCGACCCCGTGACCGGGCATTACTGTGACGGCACGCAGGGCGCGGACGCCTATGCCGCGTCGCTCGGACTGGACCTTACCGAAACGGTCCGTCTGACAGCGGAATACTACGATTCGCTCGGACACTTTGACACCGGCTTTCTCGGCACGGATATCTTACTCGAAGTCCTGTTCCGGGAAGACCGCGCGGACACGGCGTACCGGCTTCTGCAAAGCGAGGACATGGGTTCCTTCCTCTATATGAAGCGTCACGGCGCGACGACGCTGTGGGAGAACTGGCATCCCGGCTCGTCGCACTGTCATCCGATGTTCGGCGGCTGTTCGCGGCACCTGTTTGGCGGACTGCTCGGCTTTCATCAGCCGAAGCACACGGCGGGCTGGAAGACGGTCGAGATCGCGCCTAAGCTCCCCGCCGCACTGAACCGCGCGTCGGGCAGTCTTGCGCTCGAAGGCGGAACGCTCGCCCTCTCGTTCGAGCGGTCGGGGGATGCGGTGCGCTTCGAGCTGACGATACCCGAAGGCGTAAACGGGACCTTCCGTTTCGGTAAGACCGAGCTTGCGCTGACCGCCGGACGCATGACGGTCACCGTGAAGGGATGACCCGGCGAAAAAAATAAAAAAG
>JAZRXB010000019.1:0-9740 GCA_045600005.1 Eubacteriales bacterium
AGTTCTACTTCATCGACACCCCGTCGAAGAACGTTTATCTCTACGACTACGATCACAGCACCGGCACGCCCGAAAACGAGCGTATTTTCGTCACGCTGACCGACGGCGGAATGCCGGACGGCATGTGCGTCCTGCCGGACGGACGGGTCTGCGTCGCGGAATGGGCGGGCGGAAAGGTATCGGTCTTCGATCCCGACGGGTCGCTTTGCGACACCATTCTCGTTCCCGTGACCAACGTCTCCTCCTGCTGCCCGGTCGGAAACACGCTCTATATCACGACCGCCGTCTGCAATGGGAAGGACGAACCGACCGCCGGCGGGTTGTTCGCAGCCGAGCTGTAAATCCGATTATACCGTTCCGGTATAATCGGAGAGTTATACCGGAACGGCATAATCGGAGAGTTATACCGTTCCGGCATAATCGGAGAGTTATGTCGTTCCGGCATAACCGGAGCAGTTATACCGTTCCGGCATGATCGGAACAGTCATGCCCGCATGAAAACGGGACGGAGCCATGCGCTCCGTCCCGTTCTGTTTTTAATCATAGAAGGTGACGATCTGTCCTTCCTTCTGATACAGTCTTACCCAGTCGACCATGTAATAGACCGGGAAGACCGTCGCGCTCGTCGGCGGGTCGACCTCTTTCGCGCCGACCAGCATACTGATGATGACGTACAGCTCCTTTTTCAGCTCATCGTCCATCGTGTGCGTATAGTAGGTCTTGCCGTCGAAGCGGAAGATCATCTGATTCTCGTCCCACTCAAAGGAATAGAGATGATAGTCGTCGCTGAGCGCCCCCTTTTCCATCACATAGGAACGGTTGTTTACTACGCCGTCCAGCGCGGTGTGGACGCGCCCCTCCGCCTGCATCGCCGAGCTCGGCCACTTGTGGACGTTGGCGCTCAGCGTGGTCTTGCTGCCGAACACCTCGAACACGTCGATCTCCGGCGCGATATCATACCCCAGTCCGCCCGAATTCAGCCACAGCGCGGGCCAGATCCCCTTGTTCAGCTCCGGCAGCTTCGCGTACATTTCGAGATAACCGTACCGGAAGGTCATATGCTTCTGCGTCTTGATGTGAGGCGAAGTCTCGTAGTCGTTCGGCGTATCGAGCTTTCTGCCGACGATGACCATGTTTCCGTCCTTCACATAGACGTTTTCGTCGGACATCTTCCGGACGACGATGCCGCCGTCATGTCCGTCGACCGTCGTGTCGCTGCCCATCCAGTTGTACGGATTCAGCGTATCGCCGTCGAATTCGTCGTTCCAGACAAGCGTGTAGCCGCCCTCCTTCGTGAGCGGAACGCCGCCTTTCAGCGCTCCGGTCTTCGTATAGCCGGTTTTCAGCTCGCCGGTCGTTTCAAAGAGCGCGGCAAGCTCCTTCACGGCTTCGGCGAGCGACAGGTAACAGCCGCCCGTCAGCGTCAGCGAGCCGTTCTTTTCACTCACGCCGTACTGCTCCGGCGTTCCGTCAAAGGTCAGCGTGATCGTCTTCCCTTCCGCTTCTCCGGTGACGGCCGGAAGTCTGAAGCCGGTCGCTTCGTCGATCCGGGAAAGAAGTCCGTCGACCGCGAGCCGCACCGCCGGATTCAGATTCTCCGGCAGGACCACTGTAAAATTGCCGATATTTTCCCCGCCGACGGTGATTTCCCGGTATTCCTTCCGGTACACGTATTCGTATTCGTCCGGCAGAGGACCGGCCAGAAGAAGATCCTCAAACCAAGCGGCCGCTTCGGCGATCGCTTCGGGCGAGCCGCCGCAGAGCGCGATGTTCCCGCCGCCGATGCGGACGGCGAAATCGGCGCGGTTGTTCGCCCGCACGCCGATCAGCTCCTCCATGACCGCCTTGGAGATCGGACGGTTGGTCGCGCCGACGAGGATCTCATGCGCGTCGGTCGGCAGGGTGTCCTTACGACCGAGAAAATCGGTCATGATATCCGGCTCGACGCCGGTATGTGCCGTGACGGCGGCACGCACCGCGGCAGCGGTCTTCGCTTCCTGGGCAGACCCGGCGTCGGCGCGCACCACGCGATAGCCTTCCAGCCGTTCCGCCAGACCGGGAATGATGCCGACCGTTTCCGCGGCAGGCGGTTCCGTCCCGTCGGATGTTCCGCCGCAGCCGGCGAAGCCGGTCAGAAGCGTCAGGCAGAGAAGCAGCGCGGCCGCTCTGCGGATCCCGAAGTATCTCATCCCTTTCCCTCTCATTCGACCGTGATGAGCCGCGCCGTTCCGATGCCGGTGACGTACTGCGGCAGCGTATCCGTGACCATACTTTCCCAGTCGTAGTGCAGATGACCGGCGAAAACGGCTTTGATGAGCGGTTCGGATTTGATGTAGGCAAAGGCTTCCTTCGTGACGCCGTCCGCCTTCTGCTGGCGATAGCGGTAGTCGTCGTAGCCGGTGATCAGCTCGTCCGGCGCGGCGGTGAGATACGCGCTCGACGCGCGCGTCATGCAGTGCTCGAACAGCTTCTGCTCGTAGAGCGGATTGTGCATGAACAGCAGGATCGGCAGACCGCGCCCGGCCTCCCGTTTCAGCGAGTCGAGCTGCGGACGGTCGAAGCGGTAGTAGCCGTCGTCGATGCCGACGAGATTCACGCCGTTCACGACGCGGGAGCTGAACCGGATATCGTTCCGGAAGCACGCCTGCACCTTAGCAAGGCTCTGTTCACGGTAGGCTTCGTCCTCGAACGCTTCGCCGACATACAGGCTGAACTCGTGATTGCCTGCGATGAAAAAGCAGTCGTTTTCGTCGGCGAATTTCTTCGCGCGGTCAAGATTCGCCGCGGACACGAAGTCAATCAGGTCGCCGGTGTGGCAGAGCAGCGCGTTTTCCTTCTTTGCCAGCGCAAGCTCGTCCGCGAAATATTCCTCCGCATGGGCGAAGCTGCGGTAACGTCCTTCGGCGAGCTTTCTCTTGCGCTCGTCGTCGCGTTCGTCGGCAAAGGCGAGATGGGTGTCGCTGATATGAAGCAGCTTGAACGGCGCGGACGCGCCGAGCTTCAGCGGAGTGGTGACGATGTTTTTCAGACTCATGATTCTTTTTCTCCTGTCGTGGATGTCTCAGATGTCGTGGATTCGCCGGACGGCGTTTCGTCCGGGTCCGTAAGCGGCGCGTCCGGCGATGCGGGGGAAGCGTCGGGAACGGGCGCTTTGAGGCGCTTCT
Source organism: Eubacteriales bacterium (assembly GCA_045600005.1). GTDB lineage: Bacteria > Bacillota > Clostridia > Oscillospirales > CAG-272 > Flemingiibacterium. The sequence goes on from JAZRXB010000019.1 coordinate 3,165, forward strand.
GTTTCATCAGAGCGTCGAGCGACCAGATGAGAATGAACAGCCCGAGCGACGCCGACGCGATCGCAATGCCATAACGCACGCACGCGGGGTCATAGTCCAGCACGAGCGTATGCCCGCCCGGCGTCAGCGTGACCGCCGTGAGCGCGCCGAGCGTCTCGAAGGTCTCGCATTCCTCACCGTCGGCAAAGACCCGCCAGCCCTTGTCGTAAGGGATGGTCAGAAGCAGGTTCGTCCGATCCTCCGGAACGGCGATGCTTCCTTCAAAGTGCGAATCGGTGAAGCGATCGATCCCGTATCCGCCCTTCTGCAATTCCTTCATTGTTTCGGCGAACAGCTCCTCGTCGAGATACCAGAAGTAATTCACGCCGTTGGCGATATAGACCTCCTCGTTCGTCACGGACAGCGAGACGATCAGCTCCTCGCCCTCCGGCTGCTTTCCGAGCGACACGATGCGGCAGGTCTCGTTCGTAAAATATTCGGAAAGGTCCGAGCCGTTGACCTTGAGCTTCGCGTCGCGCGGATATTCGCTCGGGAAATAGGCGAAGATCTCCTCGCCGTTGACCGGCGTGAAGGTGAAGAGCAGTTTTCCCGCGCGGTTCGCGTTGGTCTTGTAATATTTCTTGTGACCGGTCACGTAGGAGATCTCCAGATTCTCGGTATCCGGCTTGATGTTCTTATATGGCTTGAAGATCTCGAGCTTCGTGTCGCTGCCGAGCATTTCCGTGACGAGCGCGTTCATTAAGTCGAACGGAGAAGCATAGTCCTCCATGTCGAATTCCGAAAGATCGGCGGTCATATAGCCGAGCGACTGCGCGTAAAGGTTCTGATAGCAGCGCGTCATATGCTCCTCGTCGGCAAAGATCGGCTCTCCCCAGACGTCGTTCAGCGTCACCGTGTCAAGCGTCAGCAGGTACTTGATACCGAGCAGACTGTCGGAGACCGGCGTTCCGCCGAGATACTTCGACCAGTGGGACTTGGACGAGTAGCCCATCCGACGCAAGAATTCGATCTGCTTTGCGTTGAGCGTCGAGGTCGAGTTCGACAGACCGCGGAGGTTCAGCATGAAGTTGTCGTTGGTCTTGCGATGCTCGGTCTTCTCGGCGCGGTAGAACGACGTGTCGTTTTCGTTCATCCAGTCGGCGGCGGGCTTCCAGACGTTCTGGAAATTGACGTAGGACGCGCGCGAGCTGTAATGCACGTCGTTGTCCAGCTCGATCGTCTCGGCAAGACCGTTCAGGAACAGCTCAAACAGGACGACGGAACACAGAATGCGCGAGATCGAACCGTCGAGCCAGCGCTTCTGACAGCCCGACAGCAGGATCATATACGCCGCGATGAACCCAAGCGAAACCCAGACGGTCAGCATCTGCACGTTGTCATATTCGAGCTTCTGCAAAATACAGACGAGCAGTCCCAGCACCGCGCCCACGCCCAGCCAGACCTTCGTGTCGAGCGCTTCGATGTGTTCGAACACCAGATACGCCGCGACGATCATGACAAAGCAGAACATGAAGCTGTAACGATAGTTGAGCCAGTTCGGGCGCTGGAAACCATGCCACACAAGGTCGATGGTCGAGCCGTTGAAGCTGAAAGCGAAGAAGCCGATCAGCGCCCCATACGCGATCTTTTTGCGCGGCGGGATCTCCTTCACCATGAAGAAGACCGGGAGCAGAATGGTCGTCAGCAGACCGGAGAAGACGAAGGGCCAGCCCTCCGGACGGACCGTGTCGTAGGACGCCGGGAACATCTTCGACAGAAGATCGAGAAAATCGAATTTCTGATCGAAGCTGAAATTCGGCTTGCTGAACGTCGTTTTGCCGAAGGTCAGCGCATAATAGGCGGGAAAAATGATGATGCACGCCATACCGACCGCCAGCAGCGAGAACAGCGCGATGCGTCCGAGGGATTTGATAAAGTGCGCGCGCTCGCCGAGCGGATTGCGCTCTTCCTTCGTGCAGACGCAATAATAGAAGAAGAAATACGCCGCCACGCCGATGCAGACCATGTAGCCGATGTAGAAGTTCGAGATGCAGGCGACCGTCAGCGTGATCACATACAGCTTATAGCGTCCCCGTTTGATCAGCTCCTCCACGCCGAGCAGGATGAGCGGGAAGAACAGCACGCAGTCGAACCACATCGTGTTGTGCTGCATGACGACGGCATACGAGGTCAGCGCGTACATACACGAAAAGATGATCTCATTGATCGGCTTTGTCGGATGCGACTTGTGAAGGTAGACGCACATATTCATGCCCGACAGTCCGCATTTCAGGAGCAGGATGCAGAACAGCGACTCCGTGATACAGCCTTCGGGGAACAGCGCGACAAGAAAGGTGAACGGACTTGCCAGATAATAGGCGACGATGCCGAGGAACTCCCCGCCCAGCGCACGCTCAAAGGAGTAGAGGATCCCCTGTTCTCCGCGCAGGATATCGCGCATGGCTTCAAAGAAATAGACGTACTGCCCGTTCAGATCGAGGACCAGCACCGAGCTTTTTCCGAACGGCCAGACCTCCATCGCAAAGTAAATCAGCGCCATGATAAGAACCGGGAACAGGAACGCGAGCCAGATGTGCCGCATTCCTTCAAACGGCTTCATGAGCCGTGCAAGCGGCGCAGGGCAGACGAGCCTTTTTCTGACAGACGGCTCCGCCGGAGAGACCGCCGCGCCGTCGGTTATATTACTGTCAGCTGAGATGCTGTCGGCTGAGATGCCGTCGGCGGCTGCCGGAGATTCGGCGGCGGTCAGCGCGTCGTCCTCCGGCGCGGAGCCGTTTGTAAGATCACTCATGTTCGGACACCTCCTGTATGATTCGCTTTATGTTTTTTTCCAGTCTGATGCGCGGCAGCGTCAGATCGCGCCCGCAGGATTCACAGACGATCCGCACATCGCTCCCGACGCGGAGCACGCGGAAACGGTTGTTTCCCGCTCCGCACGGATGCGGCTTTTTCATTTCGAGCAGATCGCCCGCATGAAGCTGCAGAATATTCGGCATCGCGCTTCCTCCTTCCGTGGAGACAGATATGATTGTATTATTATACCACATTTTTCCCGGTTTGTATATAGAGGAACGGAAAATTTTCCTCCGTCTTTTCCCTCGCGCCGCACAGCACGCCGTGAACCGGCAGAATGTACAGAATTCCCGCGGAACAGGAATGAAATATCGTCGCTTTGTTCTTGACAAACGCAGAAAATTATGCTATAATAATGAATCGGTATAGGATTTTCATGGCTTTCGCTTCACGGTGAAAATCATGTGTCCTCTCCTTACCGGCTGCAAATATTCTTCATACAGCCGGGCTTATGTCCATGAGGAGGTGTAACTGTAATGGAAAAGATTTTATCCTACGAAACTCTGTTCATCGTTGATGCACAGCGCAGCGAGGACGACATCAAGGCTCTCGTGGCAAAGTTCACGGACCTGATCGCCGCAAACGGTACCATCGAATCGGTCAACGAATGGGGCAAGCGCAGACTTGCATACCCGATCAACGACCTCACCGAAGGCTACTACGTTCTTGTCAACTTCAAGAGCGTGTCCTCTCTCCCGCTCGAACTGGAGCGTGTCTTCGGCATCACTGACGGTATTCTTCGTTCCATCGTCATCAAGCACGACGAGAAGAAGACTTCCGCAAAGCCTGTCGAGGCTCCCGCAGCAGAGGAAGCTCCCGCTTCCGATGACGAATAATCACGTCTGACTCCCGGAGGATAACGGCAATGGCAAATTTTAACCTGAACAAAGTAATTCTCGGCGGTCGTCTGACGGCTGCTCCCGAACTCAAGCAGACCCCGTCCGGCGTGATGGTCACGTCCTTCTCGATCGCGGTCAACCGCCGCTTCCAGTCGAAGGGGGAAGACGGTCAGACTGCCAATCAGGCTGACTTTATCAACGTCACCGCTTGGCGTCAAACGGCGGAATTCGTCTGCAAGTACTTCCGTAAGGGTTCGTCCATCTGCATTGTCGGCTCCATCCAGACCCGCTCCTGGACCGACCAGCAGGGCGCGAAACGCTATGCGACCGAAGTCGTGGCGGATGAAGCCTACTTCGTCGACGCCAAGGGCGAAAACACGGGTTTCAATCAGGGTTATTCGCAGCCGGGCGCGCAGCCTTATATGCCGTCCGCCTACACCGAGCCCCAGTATTCAACGCCGGCAGCAGCTCCTGCTCCCCAGCAGCCTGCCGCTCCTCAGACGGGCGCCGCTCCTCAGTTTGAAGTACTGAACGAGGATGACGAGCTGCCCTTCTGAACCAAATTTGTAACAGGAGGTTTCTTAAAATGGATAAGGAAAGAACCGAAAGAGACGCTTCCAAGCCGTACCGCACCGGTATGCGCAGAAAGAAGAAGGTCTGCCAGTTCTGCGCCGACAAGATCGACGAGATCGATTACAAGGACGTCGCAAGACTGAGAAAGTGCATCAGCGAGCGCGCGAAGATTCTTCCCAGAAGAATTTCCGGTACCTGCGCAAAGCATCAGCGTCAGCTGACCATCGCCATCAAGCGTTCCCGCCATGTAGCGCTTCTGCCCTACATCAGCGACTGAACCGCATGAAAAAAACGCCGCTCACGCGGCGTTTTTTTCATGTCCCCACCCGCCGAGCTCAGCGAACAGTCCGGCGCAGAAAAGAAACAGCGTCAGACTGCCGTCCGACACCAGCAACAGCTTCACCGCGCCGACCCACAGAAAAAACAGGATCAGCCCGGACAGAACCGTCATCACCCTTCCGGCGTGTGCCGGGCAGAACCGTTCAAGCAGCGCTTCGAGCGCACAACCGCCATCAAGCGTCCGGATCGGGAGAAGATTCAGCGCCGCCAGCAGAAAAGACGCCGACGCAAACACCTTTGCCGTTCTCCACGGCAGACAGAGCGCCGCCGCGCCGGCCGCCAGATTCGCCGCCGCGCCCGCATACCAGACGATCAGCCGCCTTCCCAGACCGACCCCTTCCGTCGAACAGCGGATCTCCGCGCCGAATATACTCAGAGCGGTCTCCCGCGCCGAAACGCCGCAGAGTTTCATCGCCAGCAGATGCCCGCTCTCGTGGATCAGCGCCGCCGCCAGCGGCAGAAGCGCTTCCGAATCCGCTGCCGCCGACAGCCAGACCGGTAAGAGGATCAGTACCGACACGCCGACGCGGAATCTTCTCCCCGGTTTGCCGCCGTCCACGGTATTTCTGACGCACATCGTGCGGTGTTTCTCCGTGACGCAGCAGAACCGTTCACTCCTCCGGTCGGACAAGCGGCGGCAGAAGCGCACTCACGCTGTGCGAAGCGAACACGCCGGCGACCGCCTCCCCTTCGTCGGGAGCCTCTGCCGACACGGCTGACGCGCCGTCCGGTTCCCGGTCCAGATGAGCCGCCGCCGCTTCGCTGAGCAGTCCGATCGGCGCGATCACAGCGAGCGAGGACGGCTCCCCGGTCTGTGCGGTTTGCGCAGTCTGAACGGTTTGTGCGGTCTGCGCATATATAGCCAGCTCGGTCATCGACCGGGTATAGTCGCCTCCCGCCGTGTTTTTCAGATTGCAGAACAGCACCGTACCGGTCAGTCCGGTCAGCATGACGGTCAGAAGGACCGTATCGAGACGCGGACGGGACAGATGAAGCTTCATAATCAAACCCTTCCTTTCGCTTTTCTGACGCTATCTTATGCGCCGGAAGGGTCCGGCAGACCGGAATGCGCAAAAAAGGACCGGCGCGACGCGGCGCTCCAATAAAACAGTATAAGATGTTTTCCCTGAAACGGCATGGCCTCGGTCATGCCGTTTCACCGTTTTGCAAGTCATAGAGTAATGATACAGGAAGTATACCGATGTAGTTGTAGCTGATCTCTACGTCCTGTACCCGCTGTCCGCTGGATTTGTCCGGCGCATGAACGTACACAGCGTTCACCATGTCGTTCAGTATGGTCGGCGTCAGCTTTTCCAGATGCAGATACTTCTTTGCCGTGCGGATGAAATGGTCAACGTTCTCCGCCTGATCTTCCTGTCTTTCAATTTCTTTTTTCAGCAACTCGATCCTGTCCCGCAGTTCTGCCTGTTCCTTCTCATAATCGTCCGAGAGCATCTGAAACCTTGTCTCGCTCAGTTTTCCGTTCACCATATCCTCATAGATATGCTTGAACAGCCTGTCCAGTTCGGCAAGCCGGTTTTCTGATTTCTGCACCGTCCGTTTCTTGGATGCCAGCTCTTTCTTTGCTTCGTCGCTTTTCCTTGCGCCGAGCGCCCGTCGGAATGCGTCTTCATGGTTGGCGACGCAGGAAATCACAAGCCGCATATTCTCCAGAGCACCTTTTTCCAACACGACTGCACGGATAAAGTGCGTTTCGCAGAATTCCGTTGTTCGCCGCCGTGAGGTGGAGCAGACAAAATGATCCTGCCGCGCTTCAAAGTTGTTGCTGGTGCAGTAGTACATCTTCGCCCCGCAGTCTGCACATCTGACTATACCGGAGAACATATTGCTCTTGCCGGTTCTCGTGGGGCGGCGTTTGTTCTTGCGGATTTCCTGCACTTTGGCGAAGGTCTCCTCGTCAATGATGGCTTCGTGAGTGTTTGGGAAGATCACCCATTCTTCTTTGGGATTA
>JAZRXB010000020.1:0-4351 GCA_045600005.1 Eubacteriales bacterium
CGCCGGGCAAGCCGCCGCAGGCGGCTTGCGGGAGGGGGTGCGGGGGAGGGGTATCCCTCCCCCGCACCGGGCCGCCGGCGCAGCCGGCGTCCCGGCTTCCGCGCAGACGAACGAACGCTTTCGCTTTTCAGACGCGCGCGGAACCCCGACGGATGTTACTTTTCCCCGCTCTCGTCCTTTAATTCAAGAATGCGGTCGAAGACGAGGTTGACGGCTCGCTCGTACTCCTCCGTTCCGCCTTTCAGCAGCCCCATTTCGTCGAGCGTCAGCGGCTTGCCGACATAGATGCGGATCGGACGGAACATCCGGACCTTGTTCTTCTTCGTCTCGATATACATCGGCACGATCGGAACGCCCGCGCGGAACGCGGTCATCGCCGCGCCGGTCTTGATGTGTTCGCGCGTGGACGCAGGCTCCTCGCCCGCGAACCGGTGTCCCTGCGGGAAAATGCCGACCGCATTGCCGTCCCGCAGAAGTCCGATGGTCTGCTTGATCGTTCCGACCGAGCTTCCGGTCCGGTCGACCGGGAACGCGCCGAGCGACGTGATGAGCTTGCCCAGGATCGGCACCGAAAACAGCTCCTTCTTCGCCATGAAGTGCAGCTGACGCTTCACCGCGACCGCGCAGATCACCGGGTCGAAAAAGCTGATGTGATTCGGACAGGCGATATAGCCGCCCTCAGGCGGCTCGTTTTCCATGCCGAAGACCTGAATGCGGAAGACCTTTCGGATGAATCCGGCGAGCTTATCATACATCCGCTCGTAGAAGTTCTTCTTCTTTTGCTTTTTCATAGCTGTTTTTCGAGACGTTTGGCTTCGATGATGGCGAGCGCGACGAGGACGGTCCCCTCCGCGTTCAGATTCGTGTTGTCCAGCGTCACCGCGTCCTTCGCGGCGACGGCGGGAGACGCTTCGCGCGTCGAATCGGCGAAATCGCGCGACTTCATGTCGGCCAAGACCGCCTCGCACGTCGTCTGGATGCCCTTTGCGGTCAGCTCGTCAAAGCGGCGCTTCGCGCGGCACTCGTCGGAAGCCGTGAGATAGATCTTCACGTCCGCGTCGGGCAGGATGACCGTGCCGATGTCGCGTCCGTCCATGATGACCGAATGCGTGCGGGCGAACGAGCGCTGCGTTTCCAGAAGGAACGCGCGCACGGTGGGCAGCGCCGAGACCGCCGAAGCGTACTTCGACATTTCGGGCGTGCGGATGCGGTCGCCGACGTCCTCGCCGTTCAGGAAGACGTGCTGAGCGCCGTCGATCAGCTTCACGTCGAGCGTCAGAGACGGCAGGAGCGCTTTCATGGCGGCTTCGTCCTTCGGGTCGGTGCCGGTCAGCGAAGCATACAGTCCGACCGTCCGATAGAGCGCGCCGGTGTCGAGATAAACGATATTCAGACGGGACGCGATGGCTTTGGCGAGGGAGCTTTTCCCCGCGCCGCTCGGTCCGTCGAGAGCGATTCGCAGCATATTTTATGCCCTTCCCTTCTGCGAAAGCAAAGAATGACAGGTGTTTATGCGGCAATTACCTCAGCCGCAGGAAACGGAATGACGATCAGGTTTCCTCCGCCGCGATGCTCTGCGCGGCAAGGTGCGCGGTCGAAAACGCGATCTGTAAATTGAATCCGCCCGTGTAAGCGTCGACGTCGAGGATCTCCCCGGCGAAATACAGTCCCCGCACGAGCTTCGACTCCATCGTCTTCGGATTCACTTCCTTCACGCTGACGCCGCCCGACGTGATGATCGCTTCATCGATCGGACGGAAGCGCACCGCGGTGACGGTCAGCCCTTTCAGGACGTTCAGCAGGCGGCGGCGCTCCTCGCGCGTGATGACGTTGACCTTTTTGCGCGCGTCGATGCCGGTCAGCGAAACGACGACCGGGATGAGCTTCGCGGGCAGAAGATCGCCCAGCGCGTTGACGAAATCCTTGTTGACGTACTTGGCGAAATCGCTCTGGAGCCTGCGGTCGAGCGTCTGCTCGTCGAGCGCGGGCTTGAGATCGACTGCCATGCGGTACTTCATGCCGGGCAGCTTTTTCATGTGGCTCGACGCGGAAAGCACGAGCGGACCGCTCACGCCGAAGTGCGTGAACAGCATTTCGCCCTGCTCGGTGAAGACTTCGCCGCCGTTTGCGTCCGAGACGGTGAGCGCGACGTTTTTGAGCGACAGCCCCATGAGGCCGCGCACCCACTTTTCCTCGCATTCGACCGGCACGGGCGACGGCTGGAGCGGCGTCACGGTGTGACCGAGCGCCTTTGCCTTGCGGTAGCCGTCGCCGGTCGAGCCGGTGAGCGGATAGGACGCGCCGCCGGTCGCCAGAAGCACCGCGCCGGCGCGGCGTTCTCCGAGATTCGTCCGGACTCCGACCGCGCGCGGAAGCGCTCCGTCCCCATCTCCCGGTTCGGTGAGGATCCCGTCCGCCGTTTCGTGCAGGATCGTCACGCCGAGCTGATTCAGACGGCGTTTGAGCGCGCCGCAGACGTCCGCCGCACGGTCGCTCTGCGGAAAGACGCGGTTCCCTCTCTCGGTTTTGAGCGGAACGCCCAGCTCCTCGAAGAAGCGCATCGTGTCGGCTGAGGTGAAGCCGTGCAGAGCGGCGTAAAGAAAGCGCGGATTGGTCGGGATATTCTCGATATGCGTGCCGACGTCCGAGTTGTTGGTGACGTTGCAGCGTCCCTTGCCCGTGATGAGCAGTTTTTTGCCCGGACGGTCGTTTTTTTCGATCAGCGTGACGTGTATGCCGGATTCGGCGGCGAAGATCGCCGCCGTCATGCCCGCCGCACCCGCGCCGACGATCAGAAGTTCAGTCATGATGGTTGTGAATAAGAACCGCCGAACGGACGGTCATCGATTGTAAACGTCGTATTCGTCCCAGATCGTTTCGAGCTTTTCAAAGATCGCCTCGACCTCGCCTTGCTTTTTGCGTCCGATGGCGACGATCAGCGCGTTGATGATCGAAAGCGGCGCGACGAGCGAGTCGACGAACGACGCCATGTCGCTCTTGGCGACCAGCAGATCGTCCGCCCATTTTGCGATCGGCGAAGCGTTGCTGTCGGTGATGGTGACGACGTGCGCGCCCTGCTTTTTCGCGTAGGCGAGCGCATTGATGATGCGCTTCGAGTAGCGCGGGAAGCTGATGCCGATGATCACGTCGTCGGGCGAGATGCGCAGGATCTGCTCGAAGATCTCCGAGCCGCTCGTCGTGGAGACGAGCCGGACGTGCGGGAAAATGAGTTTGAGATAGAAATAGAGGAAGCTGGCGAGGGACGAAGACGAGCGCATTCCGATGATGTAGATCATCTTGGACGCGATCATCGCGTCGACCGCGCGGTCAAAGCTCGTCCGGTCGATCTCTTCGAGCGTCCGCTTGATCTTCTCAACGTCGGACATACAGACCTTTTCGAGCAGATCGGCGTCGCCGATGCGGTCGTTGGTGATCTCGATGCGCTGGAGCGTGGTCAGCTTCGTGCGGATGAGATCCTGTAAGGAGTGCTGGAGCTCGGGATAGCCCTCGAAGCCCAGCTCGATGGCGAAGCGCACGACGGTCGATTCGGACACGCCGACCAGTCCGCCGAGCCTTGCCGCCGTCATATACGCCGCCTTGTCGTAGTGCTCCAGCATGAACGAGGCGATCTGGCGCTGTCCCTTGGAGAGCGCGGGCATTTTTTCGCGGATGAGACTGAGTAAGTCCGCCGTTCCGTCAGTTCCGTGTTCCATAGCCGTTCCTTCCTTCTCCCGTGGGGTGCGCAGCTCCCATGTGGTGCGCGGTCCGGTCGTTTCCGTTCGGAACCGCCGTCCGATTCGGAGAGTCCGCCGTCATTTGATGCCGATATCCTTCCGATAGTGCATATCCTTGAAGGAGACGTGTTCGACAGCGCCGTAAGCCTTGCGGATAGCTTCGTCGAGGTCCGCGCCGGTCGCGGTGACGCCGAGGACACGTCCGCCCGAGGTGACGAGTCTGCCGTCCTTCAGCGCGGTCCCTGCGTGATAGACCATATAGTCCGGCTTGCCGTCGAACCAGTCAAGACCGGTGATCTCGTAGCCCTTTTCGTATTTGACGGGATAACCGCCCGAAGCCGCGACGACGCAGACGCAGGCGTTGTCTTCCCATTCGATGTTCATGCCGTCGAGCTTTTCGTCGATGACGGCGTTGATGATCGACAGGAAGTCGGTCCTCAGGCGCGGGAGAACGACCTGCGTTTCGGGGTCGCCGAAGCGGGAGTTGTACTCGATGACCTTCGGGCCGTTGTTGGTGAACATCAGACCGAAGTAAAGCACGCCCGTGAAGGGACTGCCCTCCTTGACCATCGCTTCGATGGTCGGCTTGAAGATGATCTCCATGCAGAGCTTCGCCA
>JAZRXB010000021.1:0-15875 GCA_045600005.1 Eubacteriales bacterium
AGGCGATCGACAGTATGATCCCGATCGGCCGCGGTCAGCGTGAGCTGATCATCGGCGACCGTCAGACCGGTAAGAGCGAGATCGCGCTCGATACCATCATCAATCAGAAGGGAACCGGCGTGCTCTGCATTTACGTCGCCATCGGTCAGAAGAATTCGACCGTGGTCGGCATCGCGAGCCAGCTGGAAAAGGAGGGCGCGCTCGACTACACGATCATCGTCGCGGCGACCGCCTCCGAAAGCGCTCCGCTCCAGTATATCGCGCCCTATTCGGGCTGCGCGATGGCGGAGTATTTCCGCGAACAGGGCAAGGACGTGCTGATCGTTTACGACGATCTGTCCAAGCACGCGGTCGCATACCGCGCACTCTCCCTGCTCATCCGCCGTCCGCCGGGCCGTGAGGCTTATCCGGGCGACGTGTTCTACCTCCATTCGAGACTGCTCGAACGCGCGGCGTGCGTCGCGCCGGAATACGGCGGCGGCTCGATCACCGCGCTTCCGCTCATCGAGACGCAGGCGGGCGATGTTTCGGCGTACATCCCGACCAACGTCATTTCGATCACCGACGGTCAGATCTTCCTCGAAACCGAGCTGTTCCATTCGGGCGTCCGTCCCGCGATCAACCCCGGTATCTCGGTAAGCCGAGTCGGCGGTTCGGCGCAGCTCAAGGGCATGAAGAAGGTCTCCGGAAAATTAAAGCTGCTCTATTCGCAGTACCGCGAATTACAGGCGTTCGCTCAGTTCGGCAGCGACCTTGACGCGGACACGAAGGCAAGACTGGCGCTGGGCGAGCGCATCGTCGAGGTCTTAAAGCAGGACCGCAACACGCCCATCCGCGTCGGCTGTCAGGTGGCGATCGTTTTCGCCGTCACGAACGGATTTCTCGACAAATGCGCGGTCAGCCGCGTGAAGGAATACGAATTCCGTCTGTACGACAAGCTCGAAGCCGATCACGCCGGGCTGCTCGAACGCATCGAGAGCGGCAAGTGGGGCGACGAGGAGCCGGCCGATCTGAAAAAGGCGCTCGACGAGTTCAATTCGCTCGTTCTGCCCGAGCTTGGTGAGTGACGATGGGCGCGGATATCAAAGCGCTCCGCACCCGGATCAAAAGCGTCGACTCGACGCTTCACCTCACGAAGGCGATGGGGCTGGTCGCGTCCTCGAAGATCCGCCGCGCCAACGACGCGATGATGAAGGGACGCCAGTACGACGATTCGGTACGGTCGGTGATCGACCGGCTGACCGCTTCGCGCGAATGCGCGAAAAGTCCCTATATGGCAGACCGCGGCGAGGAGCTTTCCCGCACCCGTCTGATCGTCATCGAGGGCGACCGGGGCATGGCGGGCGGCTACAACGCCAACATCGTCCGTCTCGCCGCGTCCTATGAGGGTGCGGAATGGATCCCGATCGGCAAGCGCGCGTGCGAACGCTTCGGGGAAGCGGGCGAAGGATGGGTCTCATCCGAGCGTTTCAGTCTCGAAGACGCGGCGGCGATGGCAAGATCGCTCTGCGAAGACTTCGCAGCCGGGAAATACGACCGGCTTGGTATTCTGTCAACGAAATACGTCTCGATGCTGACGCAGACCGCGCAGACGACGTGGGTGCTGCCGCTCGTGCGCCGTGAGGGAACGAAGGAAAACACGATCCTTTTCGAGCCGGACGAGATCAGCATTCTGAACGCCGCGGTCCCCGAATATGTCACAGGCGTTTTAATGGCGGCGGTGCGCGAGAGCTTCGCTTCCGAGGTGGCGGCGCGCCGTGCGGCGATGGATTCCGCAGGAAAGAACGCGACTGCCATGCTGGACGATCTGCATCTTTCGTACAACCGGGCGCGTCAGGGCGCGATCACGCAGGAGATCACCGAGATCGTCGCCGGAGCCGACGCGAAAAACTAAGAGGTACAGAGCCTTTTGAAGGAGTTGACATATCATTGGCACAAAATAAAACCGGCGTCGTCGCGCAGGTCATGGGACCGGTCGTCGACGTGCGCTTCGAGGAGGGCGGTCTGCCCGCCATCAACAACGCGCTGACCATGCCGGTCAAAACGGCGGCGGGCGAGCGCACGCTGACCGTCGAGGTCGCGCAGCACATCGGCGACAACACCGCGCGGTGCATTGCGATGGCTTCGACCGACGGTCTGGCGCGCGGCACGACCGCGACCGATTACGGCGGACCGATCAGCGTTCCGGTCGGCGACAAGACGCTCGGACGGATCTTCAACGTTCTCGGCAGCGCGGTGGACGACAGACCCGACCCCGAAGACGTCGAGCGCTGGAGCATCCACTGTCCCGCGCCCGCTTACGATGAGCTTTCCACCTCGTCCGAGATCCTTGAGACCGGCATCAAGGTCATCGACCTGCTCTGCCCGTACTCCAAGGGCGGCAAGATCGGTCTGTTCGGCGGCGCAGGCGTCGGCAAGACCGTCCTGATCATGGAGCTGATCAACAACATCGACACCGAGCACGGCGGACTTTCGGTCTTCACCGGCGTCGGCGAGCGGACCCGCGAGGGCAACGACCTTTATAATGAAATGATGGAATCCGGCGTCCTCAACAAGACCGCCTTAGTCTACGGTCAGATGAACGAGCCGCCCGGAGCGAGAATGAGAGTCGGTCTGTCGGGGCTGACGATGGCGGAATATTTCCGCGACGTCGCAGGACAGGACGTGCTGCTCTTCATCGACAACATCTTCCGTTTCACACAGGCGGGCAGTGAGGTTTCGGCTCTGCTCGGACGTATGCCGTCCGCAGTCGGCTATCAGCCGACGCTGGCGACCGAGCTGGGCGCTTTGCAGGAGCGCATCACCTCGACGAAGAAGGGTTCGATCACGTCCGTTCAGGCGGTCTACGTCCCGGCGGACGACCTGACCGACCCGGCTCCGGCGACGACCTTCTCCCACCTTGACGCGACGACCGTCCTTTCGAGAAGCATCGCTTCGCAGGGCATCTATCCGGCGGTCGACCCGCTGGAATCGACCAGCCGTATCCTGACTCCCGACGTGCTGGGCGCGGAGCATTACCGCGTCGCGCGCGAGGTGCAGCGTATCCTTCAGCGCTACAACGAGCTGATGGACATCATCGCCATCATGGGCATGGACGAGCTGTCCGATGAGGACAGGAAGCTCGTGTCCCGTGCGAGAAAGATCCAGCGCTTCCTGTCGCAGCCGCTTCACGTATCCGAAAAATTCAACGGTTTTCCGGGCATTTACGTGCCGCTCGCCGAGACGATCAGAGGCTTTGCCGAGATCATCGACGGCAGGCACGACGATCTGCCGGAGTCGGCGTTCCTGTACGTCGGAACGATCGACGAGGCGGTCGAGAAGGCGAAGAAGGGCAGAGAATGAACGTCTTCCGACTGAAAATCGCAACGCCGGGCGGCAATCTGTTCGACGGGACCTGCGTCAAGCTCGACCTGCGCGGAATCGAAGGCGATCTGGCGGTCATGGCGGGACATATGCCCTTCATGACGGCGGTAAAGCCGGGCGTCTGCCGGATCATGCTGGAGGACGGCTCGGTGAAGACCGGGACGATCGACGGCGGGCTTCTCAACGTGGCGGCGGACGGTGTGACCGTGCTGTCGGGCGGCGTCCGCTTCGACGAAGGCTCGCAGAGCTGACGAAGCGAAGACGCAGAGCGCCGCGTGAGCAAAACCGTTCCGCGCATTTTGCGGACGGCTTCGGCTCGAAAATCAAATACGAAAACCGTCCCGCACCGGAAAGGCGCGGGACGGTTTTTCACAGACAGCATTCCTTACAGGACAGGTGAGGGATGCTTTTGAACGAAGCCCCATGTCTTGCGGCGCGGGGCTTCATTGCGCATAATTTGGGTACAGTGCCGGCAGCACGGGCATACGGACGGCAGACCTGTGCCGTCTTCTTTGCGTATATTCCGGTTACAGTACCGGCAGAACGGGAGACAGCGGCGGAACTGTGCCGTCAGTTCATCTGCGCTTATTTCAGGTATTTTGCCGGGTCGAAGCAGGACAGACGGATGTGCTTCCGGGCGACGGTGTAGGAGAGATACAGGTCGCTTCCCTCGCCGTACTGGATGAACGGATAGAAGCAGGACGTGTTCATTTTCGCCTGTAAGATCACGCGGCTCGCGGCGAGACGGTCGGTGTCGACCTTCACGATACCGAGATGCTCGCGGTCGATCGGCGCGTGGAACAGGTACAGTCCGCCGTTATACACGATGAAATCCGAACGGGACTGGCTGTCGCCGATCAGGACCGGTCTGTCCCACTTCTTTTCGTTCAGATCGTAGGCGGTCAGGAAGCCGTATTCGGTCTCCGCCTGCTGGCGCACGAAATAGTACACCTTATCGCCGATGACGTAGGTCGCGTTCTCCCACTTCGACCAGTTGATGAATTCGGGCTGGGCGACGAATTCCCATGTGATGAGGTCGCGGCTCTTGATGATCGCGTTGAAATCACCGCTGTAACAGCCGGTGTAGTAACAGGTCACGCCGTCCTCGACGCGGGTCGAGAGCTTCTGCATGATGCCGATGTCGCTGTACATCTGCTTGACGCCGAGCCCGTTCGCCGCGAGAGCCGCCTTGATGCCGCTCGTGCTGAAATCGTTCGTGACGTCTCCGACCCTGAAACGGTTGGGGCGAACGCTGTCCATCACGCCCGACGCGATGTGATAGACGCGGTAGAGACGGTAGTATTTGCCCGAAATGTTCGCGGTCCAGAGGATGTAAAGCGTGTCGTCGTCCCACGGCATGAGGATGGTGTCGTAGACCTGCTTCACCTCATAGAGCTGGTCGGTCTCAGGATCGCGGAAGGTCTCGCCGACCGTCATCACGTCGAGGAAGATCTTGTTCTCCGGATGATCGGCTGGACAGAAGACGAAGCGGGCGGTCTGATTGTTCGGATCCTCCTTCGCGTCCTTCGTCGAAGCGTAGTAGGTCATGTAGATCACGCCCTTGTTGAACACAAAGGTCGAGACGTGGCACATGAGGTCCTTTTCGTCCGTTTTTCCGGCGTTATACAGCTCCTCGGATTTTTCAAAGTCGGACACGAAGCGTTCGGCGACCTCCTTCGAGAAGGCTTCGCCGGCGGCGAGCGCGTCGTTAGAGGCGTTGACGGTGAGGATGGCGGCAGGGTCTTCGATGGGCGCGCCGGGAATGAGCTTTACCTCCGGCGCTTCAAGATCGGGTGTGAAAATCGACATATCAGTTCTCCTTTTGGGCTTTTTTGATTCTGCTTCGGACGGCGGAGAGAGCGATGGAGAAAAGTCCGATGCTCTCGTTGACGACTCCGATCCACGAGCCGACAAAGATATCATAGATGAGGAAGGCCGCGGATACCGGCGCGCAGATGATCTTCGTCAGCGTGACGTTCTTCAGCCACAGCGAGATCGTGACGAAGGTCGACGCGGCGATCGGCAGGATGTTGATCGGCGACGAGAAGGTGCGGATCCCAAGTCCCCAGTTGATGAGGATGAACACGACCGGGATGACGGGAGTGTTCGCCCATTTATGCTTTTCGCGCTGCATGAAGACGCATTCGCGGAAAATGCCGACAAGATTCGGGATCATGCCGCCGTATGCGCCGAGCAGGAAATAGTGTGCGACCCACAGCGCGTCGGCGCAGAGCTTGCTGATGAGGAGCCGTCTGCGGTCGGACTGCTGATAGATCGAAAAGAGCGCGATCATCGCGCCGACGCCGAAAAGCTGTGCGATGAGATTCTGCATGAGTTCCCCCTTGCTTTTTTCTTTGATCTGTGCTATACTATCATTATAACGTCGGGAACCGGAATAAACAATGCCCGATTCGGGCAAAAAATAACACAATCTTATCAAAATGACAAATATTCAGACCGAAACGAACGAAATGCCCAGCCGCCGCGAAAAACATCCGCGCGGCGTGCTTCCCTTTGAGCTTGCGCCCGAGATCAGCCGCACGCCGCTGACCGGCACGGGCGCTGCGAACTGGCACGACAATCCCGAGATCCAGCTCTGCACCGGCGGCGCGGGGTATATCCTGCTCGACGGGGTGCGGTACGAAATGAAGCCGGGCGATCTTGCCGTCGTGAACGCCGGGGTCATCCATTATACCGGCTCGGCGGAGGAGATCCGCTACCTCTGTCTGATCGTCGACCCAGGCTTCTGCATCGAAGCGGGCTTCGACCCGGCGGCGTTCGTCTCCCCGTCCTTTTTCCCTGCGGGCGAAGCGGAGGGCGCGGCGGCGGTTCTGCGTGAGCTTGCGGAGATCTGGCGCCGTCCGGACGACCGTCTGCGGGCGGCGAGACTGCGGATGAAGCTGCTGGCGCTGTTCATCGAGCTTGGGGAACGCTGCGCGTCCGAGCCGATGCACGGAACGGACGACCGCTCGTTCGGCGCGGTGCGGCGCGCGATGCAGTACATTGAGGTGAATCAGGGCAGACAGATGACGCTCGATGAGATCGCCCGGAACAGCTACACGAGCGTGTGCAGTCTGTCGCGCTCGTTCCGGCAGGCGACCGGGCAGACGGTCGTGCAGTATATCAACAGCCTTCGGACAAAACGGGCGGCGGAGCTGATCGCGGGCGGCATGACCGTTTCGGAAGCGGCGGTCAGCTGCGGGTTTTCCAATATGTCCTATTTCACGCGTACCTTCCGCGCGTATATCGGCTGTCTGCCGTCAGCTGTCAGCTGCCGCAGGAAATTCAGAGCGGCGAATCTTCCGGATACTGAAAATGTTTCGTCGGAATCTCCTTGACAAACCGCATGGAGTATGTTATACTCAAAAAAGATGAATGCGGACGGACGACGCCCGGAACCATCGGAAAGGAAACTGACATATGAGCATCATTCGTATCGACACGGCGAAGCCCTGCGGCGCCATGAAGCCGATGCACGCCGTCAACAACGGTCCCGCCGGTTCCAAGGTACGCAAGGGCATGAACAACTACGACCTTTTCCGCGAGGCGCGGATCCCTTACGCGCGCAACCATGACGCTTCGTTCTACATGGGCTACGGCGGAGAATTCACGGTCGACGTACACCGCATTTTCAAGAACTTCGACGCGGACGAAAACGATCCCGCTTCCTACGATTTCGAGATGACCGACGTCTACATGAAGGACGTCGAATCGGTCGGTGCAAAGACCTTCTACCGCCTCGGCTCGCGCATCGAGCATGAGAAGAAATGGGGGACCTTCCCGCCGAAGGATTTCGCAAAGTGGGCGCGCGTCTGCGAGCATATCATCCGCCACTATGACGAGGGCTGGGCGGACGGCTATGCGATGGGTATCGAATATTGGGAGATCTGGAACGAACCCGACTGCCGCAACCGCGACGGCTCGAACCCCTGCTGGCAGGGAACCGACGAACAGTTCACCGACCTGTTCATCACCACGGTCCGTCATCTGAAAGCCTGCTTCCCGACGCTGAAGATCGGCGGTCCGGCGTTTTGCAGCGCATGGAACGACCGGTTCAACAAGCTCATTTTCGACGCTCTGAAGGACGCCGGGCTGACGCTCGATTTCTTCTCGTTCCACGGCTATGCGCGCGACCCGCACAGCTACGCCGAGAGCGGCGACCATGCCTATGAATTATTGAAGAAATACGGCTGCGAGGGAAAGACCGAGCTGATCCTCAACGAATGGAACTACATCCGCGGCTGGGTCGGCGAGGACTGGATCTATTCGCTGCGCAGCGAAAAGGGGCTGAAAGGCTCGTCGTTTATCGCAGGTACGATGTGTACCGGTCAGAAGTCGAAGCTCGACATGATGATGTACTACGACGCGCGTCCCTGCGGCATGAACGGAATGTTCGACACCGATTTCCTGACGCCGCTCAAGGGCTACTATCCCTTCAAGGCGTTCGCCGATCTGTACGACCGGAAGACCGAGCTTGCCAGCGAGTCGGATGAACGGAACCTCTACTGCGCGGCGGCAGGAGACGACAAGGAGATCGACCTTCTCGCCTCCTACTATGACGACGACGACACGCTGCCCGCAAAACAGGTCGAGGTGCATTTCGAAAATCTCGGCGGCGCGCCGGTGCAGGCGGACATCTATCTGCTCGACGCAGACCATGACCTCACGCTCGTGCGCAGCGAAAAGATCGCGGCGGACGAATATACCGCGTATCTTGACATGAAGCTCTTCACGACGGTCGAGATCCGGCTGAAAAAACTGTAAAAACAAGTAAACAGGCGCAGTTCCCGTGCGGGAACTGCGCCTGTTTTGCATGTTGGGAGGATAAACGATCATTTTTTGCACGGATTACCGGAAGGTTCGCAGGATGGCGTATGTCAAGTCCGATTTCACCGGCAGGTCAGCCGGGAAAACGCTCTCTGCCGGGCGAGACCGGCTCGGAACCCATCGCGCGGAGAAGCGGCAGTCCGACTTCACGGGCGGCTTTCACGGCGGCGAGCGCAGCCGACGCTTCGCCCGAAAAGGCGAGGATCACTTCGTTGGAATGGCTCGTGCCGACCGAGGGGGTCATGTAGCGGACGATCTCGACCGGCGCGGCTTTCAGAGCGCGGTCGGCGAGGACGAGTCCGATGGCGGCGGGCGAAGCGGCGAGGAAACCGAACGCTTCGTCCCGCTTTGCGCCGAACGCTTTCGAGACGACCTCTCCCGCACGCGCGGTATAGGCGAATTCCAGGTGCCCGGCGGCGCTGATATAGACCCCGCCCGCGTTCCGGTCGATGCCGTCAAGCGTCAGCTCGACCGCGCGGCGCACGTCGGAAAGGTCGCGTCCGCCCAGCACGAGATAGCTGCCGTGACCGCCCCAGCCCTTTGTGTCGCGGGGAAGCTCGACCGAAACGAGCGTGGTCGAGGTGTTTTTCACCGCGTCGTCGGCGGCGACGATCTGCCCCGCCGCGCCGGTGCGGGAGGAGATCAGTCCGAGACAGGCGATCTCGGGCGGGAGGTGCATCGCGTCCCGAAGCTGCGGCGAGACGCCGGATAACGTCAGCCCGATGGTGTCAAGCAGCGCCGTGCCGACGAATTCGGGCGCGGGACAAGCGGAAAAATCAATCATGAGAGCCTTTCCAACTGTCGGAAAACGGTTTTTTACCGAACAGTCTCTGCATACGCTTCCGGTTTTTTTCCAGACGGCGGGTCGTCCCGTCCGGGTCGGGACGGGCGGAGAGAAAAGCGCCGTCGTCAGAAAAGAGAACGGTGAACGTTTCGCCGTCGGCGGGCAGGAAACCGAGCGTGTCCGCGGCAAAGGTGTGGAGCTTCTGCTCCTCACCCTCGGCGAGGACGAGCCGGGAGCCGTCGGCAGCCGTCTCGGTGCGGTCGGCGGTATAACGTTCGGTACGCGGCATGGCTTTTGTCTCCTTTCCGGCAGAACATATGAATTTCAGTTTCCTTCATTATATCAGACGGCGGGCGGTTTGTCAAGTCCGGCGGAACCGAAATGTTTGACTTTGACAGGTTCGATGTTCGGATTTTCCTTGACAAATCCGCCCGTCTGTGCTACAATAGGCAGAGGACGACCGCATGAACGGTCAAATTAACATAGAATAAGGAGTTCACCATGTACAACATCAAGCTCGAATCCTACGTGCCGGAACCGAAGCCCGCGACGAGCGACCGGATCGTCGCCGCTCATTACTATGCCGCATGGAAGTACGGCGCGGCCCGCATCCACAACGGCTTCAACGATCTGTCGGTCAACTTCCCGCAGAACACCCCTCTGATGGGCTACTACGATGAGGAAAATCCCGAGGTCTGCGACTGGGAGATCAAGTGGGCGACCGAGCATGGCATCAACTGCTTCATTTACTGCTGGTACCGCAACCTCGACAACATGGGCAAGCCCGTCACTGATAAGGACCTTCGCTGCGGTCACGGCATCCATGAGGCGCTGTTCAACGCGAAGTATCAGAAGTACATGAAGTTCGCCATCATGTTCGAGGCTTCTCCGCGCTGGGGCGGCACGGACGAGGAGGATATGGTCGACCACCTCATGCCCTTCTGGATGGAGACCTACTTCAAGCGCGAGAACTATCTCGTCATCGACAACAAGCCGGTGCTGTTCGTCTACAACCCGTGGCGTCTCCAGAAGGAATGCTTCAAGAGCGCCGAGAGCCAGCGTGAGACCTTCGACCGCTGCCGCGAATTCGCGCGCAAGGCAGGCTTCGACGGTCTGACCATCGCTGTCTGTGACACGAGAATGGATACCTACGACGCCATGATGGAGCGCGGCTACGACTTCCGCTTCGGCTACAACGCAGGTTACAGCCCGAAGGAAAGCTATCCGCCGGAAGACAGCATCATCGACGCGCAGTGCGAGCTTTTCCAGAAGCGCCTTGCCATCGACCCGATGCGCCACATCCCGACTGCAAGCTGCTTCTCCGACCCGACGCCGCGCACCACGCAGCACTGGATCGACATGGGCTACGGCTTCCAGAACTGCAAGATCTGGTATCTCCAGCCCGAAAATTACCGTAAAGTCCTGGAGCGCATGAAGGCGATGTCCGACGCTCTGCCGGACGGCGCGTGGGCGAAGAAGATCATGATGATCGACAACTGGAACGAGTGGGACGAGGGTCACTTCGTATCGCCGAGCCATCAGTTCGGTTTCCGTTATCTCGAAGCCATCCGTGAAGTGCTGACCGCGCGCGACAATCTGCCGGATTACCGCACGCCTCAGGATCAGGGCTTCACCGGCTACAACAAGTCGTGGGTCACGCCCGATTTCGCAGAGTTCTGCGCAAAGCGTCTTGCCGAAAAGGAAGGCAAATGATCGCGTGTTCTGAAAAGACAGGCCGTTCCCGGCGGTTTTCCGCCGGGAACGGCTTTTGTGATCACGGTTTCTGCAAAAGGACCGAAAACCTGTTTTCAGTCTTATGATGTTTCATTCTGACAGGTCGGATGTTTGGTTTTCGCCTTGACTTCATCCCGCCGCTGTGGTAAAATGAACGCAGAATCCAAACTTGTAGACGATTGTTTAATGCTTAAAGACGACAAACGTTATAATAAAATCCGTCCAAACTTGTGAAAGGAGAAAACCATGTACAACATTAAACTTTCAAGCTATGTTCCCGAACCGAAGCCGGTCACGACCGACCGGATCGTTGCCGCTCACTATTATCCCGCGTGGAAGCGCGGCGCGGCGCGTCTGCACAACGGATTCGACGATCTTGCCGAACGCTTCCCGGAGAACACGCCTTTGATGGGCTACTACGACGAGGAAAACCCCGAGGTCTGCGACTGGGAGATCAAATGGGCGGTCGAGCACGGCATCAACTGCTTCGTCTACTGCTGGTACCGCAATCACGAGAACACCGGCAAACCGATCACGGTCGACGACCTGCGCTGCGGTCACGGCATCCATGAAGCGCTGTTCCACGCGCGGTACCGCAATTTCATCAGGTTTGCCATCATGTTTGAGAACGCGCCGCGCTGGGGAAGCACGACCCGCGAGGACCTTCTTGAAAACCTCATGCCGTTCTGGACCGAGCAGTATTTCAGAAAGGACAACTATCTGAAAATCGACGGAAAGCCGGTGCTGTTCTTCTGCGCGCAGTGGAGATTTGAGCTCGACCATATCTTCGCAGACGCGGAGGATCAGCGCGAAACGTTCGAGCGCTGCCGAGAATACGCGAAGGCGCAGGGCTTCCCCGGACTGATCATCGCGGACGTGGACTGGGACGGCAGACCGATCAAAAGCGTGTTCGACGACCGCATGGCGCGCGGCTACGACTTCCGCTTCGGCTACAACAGCTGCTACAAGCCGACGTGCGATTTCCCGGAGCAGGAGGACGTCATCAAAGGGCAGGTCCTGTCCTATCAGAAGCGTCTCGCGCTCGACCCGATGCGTCACATCCCGACCGCAAGCTGTTTCTCCGACCCGACGCCGCGCACGACTGAACACTGGAACGATCTCGGCTTTCGGTTCAGCGAGCAGAAGGTCTGGTATCTGGAACCCGAAAATTTCCGCAGCGTGCTGGAACGCATGAAGGCGATGTCCGACGCTCTGCCCGACGGCGCGTGGGCGAAAAAGATCATGATGATCGACAACTGGAACGAGTGGGACGAAGGGCATTACGTCTCGCCGAGCCACGGCTTCGGTTTCCGGTATTTGCAGGCGGTCCGCGAGGCGCTGACCGAATGCGACAATCTGCCCGACTACCGGATGCCGCAGGACATGGGCTTCACCGGTTACAACACGTCGTGGGTCACGCCCGATTTCAGCGCGTTCTGCGAAAAGCGGCTCGCGGAAAAGAAATAAACTGCTGTTTTTCAAAACACGTCCCTGTTCGGTTTGTCCGGACGGGGGCGTATTGTTTCTGAAATCCGCGGCGGAATAAAACCTTCTGTAAACTTTCCGGGAATCCGATTGACAGAAAAGGCGGGATGCGGTATAATAGCATCAGAAACTGACGTTTATGGGAGGAATATCCGATGAGTAGAGAACTGTCGATGCTGTACGGCACGTTCGCCGCAAACTGCGAAAGTATCCGTTCCGTTTTCAAAAAGAAAAACAGGGAAATGCAGGCGCTCTGCGCGGTCAGCTTCTGTCGGATGGGCATGGTCGCCGACCGGGAGAAGCTCGCTGAGATCAAAAAATATCTGAAAAAGCATACGGCCGCGTCGTCTCCGTTCCGCGGCGCGGCGATGATCCCGATCGTCTGCGCACTGTCGCTCGAAGAATCGCCGAAGGGGCTGTTCGGACGCACGGCAAAGGCGTATGAAGGATTGAAGGAGAATTATTCGCTGACCGACTATCTGCCGCTCGCCGCCTTTCTGCTGGCAGAACGGCTGACGGAGGAGGACTATGGACAGACGGCGGCACGCGCCGCGCTGATCAGCCGCCGGATGCGTCAGAAGCATCCGATCCTGGCGGGCGGCGAGGACGTGATCTATGCCGCCGCGCTGGCAGCCGCCGGTCGGGACGCCGACGAAGCAGTTGACAGCGCGGAGAAAGCGATGACGCTCCTGTTTGCCGGCTTTTCAAAGAAAAGCGCCGTTCATTCGCTCGCCTATACGCTGACGGCGGGAGAGGGTGCGGTCGATGAGCGCTGCGGACAGATCCTCGAGCTTGCTTCGCTGCTCGCTGACCGTGGACTTTCCTACGCTTCGCCTGTCGAGCTGACGGCGCTCGGAACGGCGGCGGGCGGCGCGGTTCCGCTCACACTGGCGGATGAGATCGTCGAGCTTGAGACGCTCCTCGGACGGCTGAAGGATTTTGCGGGGAAGGGCGCGGAGGAAAAGCGCCGGGTGATCGCTGCGCTTCTGGCGCGCGCCGGAAAGGGCGGCGAGCCGCTCGACGGAACGATGTACTGGTTCACGGCGGCCGCTTTCCTGACAAAGCTCGAAGCCGAACAGCTCCGGGTCTGTCTGGCGGCTGCGGCTGCGGTCACGGCTGCGGTCGGCACGGTGGGCGCGGTTCGCGCGAAATCCGGGAAATGAGGCGGCGGGCAGATGCTTCGTTTTCTCGGTAATGTGATCTGGTTTCTGCTCGGCGGGCTGATCCTGTCGATCCTGTGGTTCCTGTTCGGCATTCTCTGGTGCATCACGATAATCGGCATCCCGCTCGGAAAGCAGTGCTTCAAGTTCGCAAAGCTCACGCTGACGCCGTTCGGAAAAACGGTCAGAACGTCCCAGCGGACGTTTCCGCTTCTTGTCAATGTGATCTGGATCCTGCTGTCCGGCGGTGAGCTGGCGATCCTTCACGCTTCGCTCGGACTTGCCTTCTGCGTGACGATCGTCGGGATCCCGTTCGGCTTGCAGCACTTCAAGCTCGCAGAGCTTGCGCTGTTTCCGTTTGGCTCAGAGGTGGAGTAAGGCGGAACGCAGGCAAAAACTTCAAAAAAAACGCCGGAAAGGTTTTCCTTTCCGGCGGTCCTGCGCTCAGACTGCGGCGGCAGTTCTATTTCCGACAGATGATCTCCCGCATGAAGTTCAGAAAACTTCCGGACGACGCGGCTGCGCACAGGGAAACGATCGAAAGAAGCAGAGCGGCAGCGGTGAAACGTTTCCGAATCCCGCGGATTTTTCCCTCTGCTGATCAGCGGTTCATCCGGTACATCGGACGGAACGGTCAGCTGCGGGGCGATTTGGAACCTCTCTCCAGTATGTGTTTTTTGAGCGCAAGGAAGGTCGCATCGCTGATATCATGTTCGATCTTGCAGGCGTCTTCGGCGGCTGTCTCGGCGTCTACGCCAAGGGCGACCAGCGCGTTTGTCAGAACGATATGACGTTCATAGATCCGCTGTGCCGTTTTCAGACCCTCGTTGGTCAGAATGAGACGACCGTCGTTTTCCATCACGATCAATCCGCCGTTTTTGAGCAGATTCACCGCACGGCTTACGCTCGGCTTGGAATAGCCCATATATTCGCTCACGTCAATGGAATGGACGCTTTTCAGTTTCTTTGACAGGATATATATTGTTTCCAGATACATTTCTCCGGATTCCAGCAGCTGCATATTGACTTCCTCCTGATATCAGGCGAGTTAAGTATCTCCATTAAAACATTTTACCATATGAACAGGGTGAAGTCAAGAGTATTCGGCAAATTTCTTCATTTTCTTCTGAAAACAGACAGAAAAAACAGAAAAGAGAGACCTTGACGCGGCAGGAGGAATGTGATATACTATTTTCATGGCTTTTGTGCATCGAAAGCTGCGGAAAAGATTGAAAAACTGTTTTCAATCTTATGATGACAGCTTTCGCGAAGCGAAAGCATCCTTATTGCGGGCATAGCGGCGAAGCCGCAAAACCGAGATAGAAAGATTTATCTTTCTATCTTATTCCCCTGCCAAAGCGCAGGGTACAGGCGGAAAGGAAATCCCGGCTGAGGGAAACGGGTGAACTCCATGATCGGACTCGGAACTATCGTCAACGCCGCCGCCATCGCTGTGGGCGGACTTCTCGGCATGACAGTCGGAAAGGGACTGAAACCGCGTCTGCGCGACACGCTGAACACGGCGCTCGGTCTCTCCGTGATCTTTATCGGCGCGTCGGGAACGCTTTCCCGGATGCTGACCGTGAAAGACGGCGGGTTCGGCACGCAGGGCGAGATGATGATGATCCTGTCGCTGGTGCTGGGCGGACTGGTCGGCGAGCTTGTCAACATCGAGGGCGGATGCGAACGCTTCGGCGAATGGCTCAAAAAGAAAACCAACAACGGCGGAGACAGCCGCTTTGTGACCGGCTTTGTCAATGCGTCGCTCACCGCCTGCATCGGCGTGATGGCGATCATCGGCTCGATCAACGACGGACTGGCGGGGGACCCCTCCATCCTCTATATGAAATCCGTTCTCGACCTTGTGATGGTAGCCGTCATGTCGGCTTCGCTCGGCGTGGGGTGCATCTTTTCGGTCATCCCGGTCGTATTGCTTCAGGGCTCGGTCACGCTGCTCGCCGGACTGGTCGCGCCGGTCATGACCGAAGCGGCGCTTGCCGATCTGTCGCTGGTCGGCTCGGTGCTGATCTTCGGAATCGGCGTCAATCTGGCGTTCTCGGACGTGATGCATTACCACATCAAGGTGGGAAATCTGCTGCCGTCCATCGTGTTCGCGGTGATCTTCTCGTTTCTGCCGTTTCTGTAAAATAGTCGATTGTTTAAGGCATTACCGCACAGTTCTGATGGTGCGATTGCGCCGTCAGATTTCCCGTCAGACGAAACAAACCCCGGATGGCATAGTACCTCCTATGCCGACGAAATTTGTACAGTATGACGGGAAAGATGCAGGCAAGCGTGCCATCAAGGCGAAAGCCGTGAATTGTGCGGTATTGCCTTAATGCTTTGAGATGACAAACGTTATAAGGCAACCTCTAAAAATTCATGAGGAAGAAAAACAAACCCCGATACTATGGGTATCGCGTTTTGTTTTTCAACGGATTATTTGAATTTTTAGAGGTAACCATAATAAAATCCGTTTTTATGTCGGCTTTGCCGACATAAAAACACCTCTAAGGCGAGCC
>JAZRXB010000022.1:0-9426 GCA_045600005.1 Eubacteriales bacterium
GCGCGCCGGACGGAACGCCGATTCTGCGATAATAGATAAAAAACGACAGCGTAAAGAGCGAAATTTGAAAGAAATATTGCTTGACAACAGGGATCGTTTGTGATATAATGGAGAAAACCGATGAGGGAGAGTAAGTAAAAACGATTCCTGCGATCCAGAGAGCCGCCGATGGTGCGATGGCGGTGCGTCAGCTCGTTTTGAATGGACTTCCGAGGGTGAACCGAACCCGCATAGGGTAGGGGAAACGGGGCGGCGTTCCGTTATCAGACGCCGGCATATGATCGTATGCGCAAAGCGGACGGATCTTCCGTCAAGCAGGGTGGCACCGCAGGAGAATGATTTCAGACTCTTGTCCCCGCATGAATTTTATGCCGGGACGGGAGTTTTTTTGCACCGCTGCCCGGAAAAAGGAAAGGTGAAAATCATGATGAACGAGATCCCTTACAAAATTTACCTCGAAGAAAGCGAAATGCCGACAAGCTGGTATAACGTCCGTGCCGACATGAAGAATAAACCCGCGCCGCTGCTGAATCCGAAGACGATGAAGCCCGCGACCTTCGACGACCTGCGCCCCGTCTTCTGCGACGACCTCGTCGTGCAGGAGCTCGACGATACCACGCCTTTCTTCCCGATCCCGGAGGATATCCGGAATTTCTATAAGATGTACCGCCCGTCGCCGCTCGTCAGAGCATACTGCCTTGAAAAGAAGCTCGGTACGCCCGCACATATCTATTATAAATTTGAAGGCAGCAATACCAGCGGCAGCCATAAGCTCAATTCCGCTATCGCTCAGGCTTATTACGCGAAAAAACAGGGGCTGACCGGCGTCACCACCGAGACCGGCGCAGGTCAGTGGGGGACCGCGCTCGCCATGGCGTGCGCTTACCTCGGACTTGACTGTAAGGTCTTCATGGTCAAATGCTCCTATGAACAGAAGCCGCACCGCCGTGAGGTCATGCGTACCTATGACGCGAGCGTTACGCCTTCTCCTTCCGATACCACCGAGGTCGGACGTAAGATCCTCGCCGAATTCCCCGGGACCAACGGGTCGCTCGGCTGCGCCATTTCCGAGGCGGTCGAGACCGCGCTCAAAACGCCCGGCTACCGCTACGTCCTCGGCAGCGTCTTGAATCAGGTCATGCTCCATCAGTCGGTCATCGGTCTCGAAACCAAGGCCGCGCTCGATAAATACGGCGTCAAGGCGGACGTTATCATCGGCTGCGCAGGCGGCGGCTCCAACCTCGGCGGTCTGATCCCGCCCTTCGTCGGCGAACAGCTCCGCGGAGAAGCCTCCTACCGCTTCATCGCCGTCGAACCGGCGTCCTGCCCCAGCCTGACCCGCGGACGCTTCGCTTACGACTACTGCGATACCGGTAAGGTCTGCCCGCTCGCAAAAATGTATACCCTCGGCTCCGGCTTCATCCCGTCTCCGAACCACGCGGGCGGTCTCCGCTATCACGGCATGAACGCCGTTCTGTCTCAGCTCTATCACGACGGCGTCATGGAAGCAACGACGGTCGAACAGACCGAGGTCTTCCGCGCCGCCAAGTATTTCGCACAGGTCGAGGGCATCCTTCCCGCTCCCGAATCCAGCCACGCCATCAAGGTCGCCATGGACGAAGCCATCCGCTGCCGTGAGACCGGCGAAGAAAAGAACATCGTCTTCGGTCTGACCGGAACCGGCTACTTCGATATGATGTCCTACGAAAAATTCAACAACGGCACGCTGACCGACTATATCCCGACCGAGGAAGACCTCGCGCGCGGCTTCGCCGGTCTGCCGAAGATCGACTGAACATCCAGTCTTCCTGCCGTTCAACGTCAAACCGGCTCCGGGGAGACCCGGAGTCGGTTTTGTTCTGCTGCGGACTGCTCATAAAAACGTCTCCTCCACGGCAGAAGTCTCCCCCGGGCAGGATGCGTCTGCATTCCGACCGGGGGAGACTTTCTTTTTGATCGGACCGGTTTATTTCAGCATGGCGATGAGCTTTTCCATCGTCGCCTGATACATCGCTTCATCAGCCGCCCACATCGAGGCGATCTCCTTGTCGTTCTTGATGCTCATGCGGAGCAGCATGGACGGAGCCTTCTGGTCGCCGAACGTGTAGGAGTAGAACTGCGTGAAGTCGAAATGGATGTTGTCGAAGATGATGTCGAGCATTTCACCCGATTCGTCGTCGCGCGCCGACTTGCCCTTCAGCGCCTTGTTGTAATACTCCGGCAGAACGTCCTTCCAGCCGAGGTATGCGAGCGCTTCGACGATGCAGCCCATCATTTCGGGATCAGCCGTGATCGGCACGACGATCGAGGTCGCGTTGCCCAGCGCGTTGTAGGTGCGGTAGCCGTCCTGCGCTTCGTCCCACTTCGGATAGGGCAGGATGCCGAAATCGGTCTCCATGTCGCGGAAGCCGTGCGATTTCTGGAGCTTGTCGCCGGTGAACAGCACCTGACTGCTGCGGAACATATCGTCGGTCGGAACCGAATCGGAAGCGGCGTACATGACATAATCCTGCTTGAGCAGCGAGCTGACACGCTGCTGCACGTCAACGTAGTGCTGCGTCAGACCGGTCAGCACCGGCATACCGTCGCTGTCGCGCTCGGTGATTTTCACCTGACAGGAATCGAGGAAGGCGTCGACCTCCATGTTTCTCAGCGAGACGTAGCCGAAGCGGTCGTTCGTGTCCATCACTGTGTCGCCGTTGATATCCTTCGCGGCATCCTTGCATAAGGAATCCAGCTTGTCGATCGTCCACTTCCCGTCGCGGACGAGCTGATACAGATCGGGCAGCTTCATTTCCTCCGCCAGCACCTTGTTGAAATACTGGACATAGGTCACGTCGTAGTACATCGTGTCGATGTTTCCGAGCGCCATATAAAGCGCGCCGCCGAGATTGCCCGCCTCGTTGATGTTGCTCGGCCACCACGGCTGGGAGAAGTCAATGTGCGGCATCTCGTTCAGGTTCTGATAGCTGCCGTCCAGCGAGCTGAGCGCGAGACGATAGCCGTAGCCGCCGCCGATCTGGATCGCGTCGTCTCCCGCCAGAACGCTCGCGGAAAGCGTGCCGATCCAGTTCGCCCAGTCGTTGACCGAACCGGGACGCAGATCATAGGCGAAATCCACGTTGTACATTTCCTCGATCTTCTGGTTGCGGCGGAACATCGCGTCGTTGATGACGTCGCCGTTTTCCTCGGTGGCGGCGAGCGTCGTGCGGTCCCAGAAGAAGAAATTGACCGTTTTGCCGCCGAAATCACCGGACGGAAGCTGATAGGACGGTTCCTCCGGCGCGGCAGAGGTCGTGTCGCCGGGAGCGGCGTCCGTCACGCCCGGCGTACCGGCGTCACCGCCGCAGGAAGCGGCAAGAAGGATCTGCGCGAAAAGAAGCATTGTCATGGCAAGCGAGGTGTGTTGTCTGGCAGTCATAATTTCCTCCCGAATTTTCCGTCCGCAGACGGATAGAATGATTTTACAGATTCATTATACCATGAATCATCCCGCGTGGTTAGCATTTATTTTTCTGTTATCAGCACTATCTTGACTTTCTGCCGTTTCGGACGGAAAATGACCGGCTCCCTTCGGGATACCGGTCTTTTCACGCAGAGCGGAGACTTATTTCAGCTTGTTTACCAGTTCTTCCATTTTGGTCTGGAACATGGTTTCGTCCGACGCCCACATCGACGCAAGTCCGGTCCCCTTCTTGAGGCTCATGCGGAGCAGCATGGACGGCGAGCGCTCGTCGCCGAACGAGAAGGAATAGAACTGCGTGAAATCGAAATGAATGTTGTCGAAAATGATGTCGAGCATATCGGCGGATTCATCGTCGCGCGCGGTTTTGCCCTTTAACGCCTTTTCGTAATATTCCGGCAGAATGTCGCGCCAGCCGTAATAGGCGAGCGCTTCGATGACGCAGCCTGCCATATCGGGATCCGCCGTGTTCGGCACGACGATCGAGGTCGCGTCGCCCAGCGCGTTGTAGGTGCGGTAGGAATCCTGCTTTTCATCCCACTTCGGGTAAGGCAGGATGCCGAAATCGTCCTTCATGTCGCGGTTGACCTGTGCGACGGCGAGACAGTCGCCGGTGAACATGATCTGACTGTTCCGGAACATCTGGTCCACATTTTTCTGATCGTAGAAGACGTAATCGGTCCCGGTCAGACGGCTGACGCGCTCCTGCACGTCCACATAGTGCTGCTGCAGCGGAAGCAGGACCGGCATACCGTCCGAATCGCGGTCGGTGATCTTTACGGCGCAGGAATCGAGGAAGGCGTCGATCTCCATGTTCGTCTTGAACGCGCAGCCGAAGCGGTCGTTTTCATTCATGACCGAATCGCCGTTGACGTCGACCGCCGCGTTCTTGGAAAGCTCGTCGAGTTTGTCGATCGTCCATTTTCCGTCGCGGACGATCTGATACAGGTCGGGCAGCTTGAAATCCGCCGCCAGCACCTTGTTGAAGTACATCGCGTAGGTCACGTCATAGTAGGTCGTGTCGATGTTGCCGAGCGCCATGTAAAGAGCGCCGCCCAGATTGCCCGCCTCGTTGATGCTGCCCGGCCACCACGGTTTTGTGAAGTCGATCTGACTGATCGTGTTCAGATTCTGATAGCAGCCGTCCAGCGAAGCGTTCGCCAGACGATAGCCGTAGCCGCCCGCGATGTCGATGGAATCGTCGCCCGCCAGAACGGTCTGCGACAGCTGCTGCACCCAGTCTGCCCAGCCGTCGCGCAGGTCGTAGACGAAATGGATGTTGTACTGCTCCTCGATCTTCCGGTTGCGTCTGACCATCGCGTCGTTGATGACGTCGCCGTTTTCCTCGGTCGTGCCGAGCGGCGAATAGATCCAGAAGTACATCCGGCAGTCCTTCCCGCCGAAATTGCCTTCCGGCAGTGGAATGACCTCGGCGGTCGTGTTGTCCGGCGAAGGATCACCGGTCGAATCGGCTGTGACCGTTCCCGCGTCCGCACCGCAGGAAACGGCGGAAAGAAGCAGCGAGGCAGTCAGAATCGCCGTCAGAGCGGCGGAGCGGCGGATATTTTTCATGGTTCATTCTCTTCCTTATAATATCCCGTATAATATCCCGTAAAACGGTTTATTTAATAAATAATGCAGCATTATTATACCACATAAAGCATTTATGCGTTAGCATTTTCTTTTCTGTTTATAGGATTCTGTTGACTTATACATTCTGACCACGACCGCGCCGCCGTAATCGGTCAGTTCTCCGTCAAGCTCGGTCAGCGTGTAGCCGCGCCCGCGTATAAACGCGCGGACCGCTTCCCCGTCCGGATGGGACGAGAGCGAACCGAAGGTGACGACCGACGGAGCGGTGTGCAGCGAGCAGCAGCATTCGGGATCGTCCGTAAAGCACGCGCCGCCGAAGAAGCCGTCGTCCCGTCCGTCCAGCCGGACAAAGCCGGGACGGACGCGAAGCACCTTCACGCCGTTTTCTTCCATCGCCCGCGCCATTCCCTCATCCGCCGTCACCGCGGCGCGCGCGGCGGAAAGCGCCAGTACGGCGCAGCGCGCATACCCCTGCTTCACATCGACCCGCCTTGAAAACTCCTCCCGGACGGCGGACGAGACCGACGCCATCCTTCCGTACAGACAGCCGCCGAGCGGAAGCGCGTTGAAACGCGCCGAACCGGGATAGGAGCCGGACGGCTCGTCGTCGGTCGTGACCAGCAGGCCGGCAAGCTCTTCCGGCAGACAAAGGGCCGATGCGTACCGGCTGCCCGCGAGCAGACTGCCCGCGAGCGGAAAGATCAGCGTGTCCGCGTGGTCGCGGCAGAGCGGCTCCAGCGCGTCGGACGCGGGAAGCGGAACAACGGAATAGCCGAGCGCTTCCAGCCGTCCGCCGAAGCGTTCGGCGGCGCGCTCGGAGAGAAGAAGATGTTTCATCGGATTCCCTTCCTTATTCATTATAATATAGACCGCCGAGGCAGTACAGGATGCTGCGTTCAGCCGTCCGTTTTCCTGCCCGTCGGTTCATTGCCGTTCCGCACGGCACGGACCGGCTCAAACCGCGCCCGTCCGCGCCGTTATAATGAAAAAGAGCCCGCAGAGCGGACTCTTTATCTTTCAGAAGCGGAAATTCAGATCGCTCTGGTGATCTTGCCGGAGCGCAGGCAGCGGGAGCATACGTTGACGGTCTTCGGGGTACCGTCTACGATCGCCTTTACTTTTCTGATATTGGGCTTCCAGGTTCTGTTGGTCTTACGATTGGAATGGGAGACCTTGAGACCGAAAACCATTGCTTTTCCGCAGACTTCACACTTTGCCATGATTCTTACCTCCTGTATCCGCGCGATCCTATACGCACGGCATGGTTTGATCGAATTAACAATAGCTATTATATCACAAATGATTTCAAATTGCAATACATCTTTGAAAAAAAAATTATTTTTTTCCGATTTTCCGATTTTGCTTCCATTTTGGTCCAAACCCGCCCGGCGTTTGTGTAAAAAGCATAAAAATACCTTCTTCGGTACAGAATAATTTTTGACCGTCCGGGTGGAAAAATGTCAGATAACGCTTGAAATCGTCTCCGTTTTGTAGTATCATATATGTATCATATTCTGCCTTGAAAAGGAGTCTTACCATCATGACACTGAAACTGAACGATAAATATATCCGTGATTTCCTTGGCGGCGAAGATCTCGCCGGCATCGAACCCGCCATCCGCATGGCTGCCGCCGAAGTCCGCAATAAGAACGGTCTCGGCAGCGATTTCCTCGGCTGGGTCGATCTGCCCGTCGATTATGATAAGGAAGAGTTCGCCCGCATCAAAGCCGCCGCGAAGAAGATCCGGAAGACCTGCGACATCTTCGTCGTCATCGGCATCGGCGGTTCCTACCTCGGCGCGCGCGCCGCTGTGGAATTCGTCAAGTCCCCGCTTTACAACGACAAGGCGAAGGACGCCCCGAAGATCTACTTCTCCGGCAACAACATCTGCTCGTCCGCTCTGGCTGAGCTTCTCGAGCTGTGCGAAGGCAGGGACGTCTGCGTCAACGTCATCTCCAAGTCCGGTACGACCACCGAGCCTGCCGTCGCGTTCCGCATCTTCCGTGAGCTGCTCGAAAAGAAGTACGGCGAGGAAGGCGCGCGCGAGCGCATCTTCGTCACCACCGACAAGGCGAAGGGCACCCTCAAGAAGTTCGCCTCCGATAAGGGCTACGAGACCTTCGTCGTTCCGGACGACGTCGGCGGACGCTATTCGGTCCTCACCGCAGTCGGTCTGCTTCCCATCGCCGTTTCGGGCTGTGACATCGACGAAATGATGAAGGGCGCAGCTGACGCCCGCGCCGCGTACACCTCCGACGACCTGAACGAGAACGACGCGCTGAAATACGCCGCTCTGCGCAGCCTGATGGCGCGCAAGGGCAAGACCACTGAGATCCTCGTTTCCTACGAGCACGCCATGCTCATGATGAACGAGTGGTGGAAGCAGCTGTTCGGCGAGAGCGAGGGCAAGAACAACATGGGTCTGTTCCCTGCCTCCGTCATCTTCTCCACCGACCTGCATTCGCTCGGTCAGTATATCCAGGAAGGCCGCCGCAACCTCTTTGAGACGGTCGTCGCCTTTGAAAAGTCGAACGACACCGTGATCATCCCGAACGACCCGAACAACATCGACGGTCTGAACTTCCTCTCCGGCGAAGAGCTCCACTCGGTCAACAGAGCCGCCATGAACGCTACTCTGATGGCTCACAACGACGGCGGCGTGCCGAACATCGTTCTAGAAGTCGCTGACAGAAGCGAACACACCTTCGGCTGGATGGTCTACTTCTTCGAGCTGGCGTGCGCCGTTTCGGGCTACACCCTCGGCGTCAACCCCTTCAATCAGCCCGGCGTCGAAGCCTACAAGAAGAATATGTACGCCCTTCTCGGCAAGCCCGGCTACGAAGCCGAAAAAGCGGCGCTCCTTTCCAGAATGTCGAAATAATCCCGCTCCGCGCCGGACTGAAAAGTCCCCCGGCAAAAGTGAACAGATTTGTACAAGTTGTAAAATCTTTGCGAAACCGTTCGTTTTGTGCAGAAATCCTCTTGAAATTTTCCGGGTTTTAGTGTAAAATAGAGACAGAGCAAGTTTTACCCCCGGCTTCTAAACAAAATCTCAGGAGGATTTCAATTATGTTAAAGTTAATTATCGGCGTCAAGGGTACGGGCAAGACCAAGCAGCTGATCGAAATGGTCAACTCCGCTTCCGAAGCCAGCAACGGTTCGGTCGTCTGCCTCGAAAAGGGTACCAAGCTCACCTATGATATCAAGTACACCGCGCGCCTGATTGATACGGATCAGTACGGAATCTGCGACGCACAGTCGCTGTTCGGCTTCATCGCCGGTATTATTGCAAGCAATCACGACGTGACCGATCTTTACATCGACTCGGCTCTCAAGATCTGCAACAACGACGTGACGAGCTTCGACAAGTTCCTCGACGAGGCTGCGGCTCTCGCCGACAAGTACGACATTAAGTGCTTCATGACCGTCTCCTATGACGTTGACAAGATCACGGACGTCATGAAGAAGTACCTGTAAGGCGGCACGGCAGACACCGTATTCATCCGAACACAGCTTTGACAAAAATGCACTTTTTTGATTAAAGTGCATTTTTGTTAGGTTAGCGTCCGTGTCTCCCCAAACTACAACGAAAGAGCTTCCGCCAGCCGGAAGTCATGGTCACTGCCAATGAACAGATTCATCAGATTCGCATCCGTTCTCACGGTCCTTGCCGCGGCGCTCTCAATTTTCGCCGGCTGCGGCGCGGAAAGCTCGGAATATCTCGATACGATCCAGCTCTCGTGCGGTCATACGTTTACTTTGCAGCAGGGCGAGCTTATGATCTACGAGGGGATCAAAGCGGATACCCCGGTCGGCGACTCCATCTGCAGCAGCACGAGCGAAACCTACGTGAAATTCGTCAACGGCGAAAACGGTCTTGAATATGACCTCACGCAGACGCGGCATAACGACGTCACCGGCGAAACCGACACGTTCGACGCACATCTTGAGAAAGGCGTGCTCCTCCAGACGCTCAACGACGAGAACCTGCCTGAAGACGCGGAAGCGTGCGATCCCTTCGCCGATTTCCGCGCGGATTATACGATGAAGGACGTCAAGAGCATCCAGTTCGTTCAGGATGAAGCCGATTACCGCTCCTATTCCGTGTACATGAAGGATTCGTACTGCAAAGAGTATGCAAAGAAGCTCTGCCCGGAAGAGGACGGCGTAAAGATCACTCCCGTTTCGCTGATTTTTGAGTACTACATTGACATATCCGGTCTTTCGCGCGTCATCATGCGCGAGCTGACCGCAGAGGTCACGGCAAACGGTTCGACACAGACGGTCGTCTGGTTCGCTCAGAATAACCTCAACTGATAACAGCGCAGTTCCGCCCTCTGGCGGAACGCCCGGGGTTTTCATCTTACGTC
>JAZRXB010000023.1:0-2301 GCA_045600005.1 Eubacteriales bacterium
CGCGGCGATATGGGGATAGCCGACAAAACAAATTTTGTCGGCGGCGATAAGCGCGGGTACCGATTGTAAAACGAAGTTTTACGATCGAGTATAATAATGAAGATTATATTAATTTCATGACCGCTTCGACGATGAGGACCGCGCCGCACGCGGAGAGCGCGACGGTCAGAAGCGACCTTCCGAACCATGCGACGATCACGGCGGTGACAAGTCCGACGGCGGCGGACAGGGTGGCGGACGTGGAGTAGAAGATCGCGGGGATGGTCATTGCCGCAAGGACGGCGTAGGGAACGTAATAGATGAAGCTGCGCACGAAGGTCGAGCGGATCTTTCCTCTGACCAGCGCGAGCGGGATCATGCGGATGAGATAGGTCACGACCGCCATGACGAGGACGTACACGAAAAGATTCCGGCTCATTGTCCGCCCTCCTCTCTGTCGGAGACCGGGAAGAGCAGCGCGCCGAGCGACGCCGCGATGACGGTGCAGAGAATGATCGAAAAGCCGTCCGAAATGAAGGACAGTGCGGGCAGATAGCGGATGAGACAGGACAGCGCGGCGGCGGCTCCGACGACGGGCAGCAGCTTCACGTTCTTCTTCGCGGGCGGCACGACGATGGCGGCGAACATCCCGTAAAGCGCGATGCCGAGCGCGCTTTTGAGAAAGTCCGGCAGCAGGCTGCCCGCCAGCACGCCGAGCGTCGTTCCCACGGTCCAGCCGACGTAAGGGATGCAGATCAGCCCGAGCATATACCGGAAGCCGACGTCCCGCTCCTTCGCGGCGGCGACGGCGAAGATCTCGTCGGTGACGCCGAACGACACGAGAAGACGGCGGGGAAGCGTCATGGTCTCATCGAGCTTCTGCGAGAGGGAAAGGCTCATCAGCGCGTAGCGCAGGTTGATGACGAGCTGCGTCAGCGCGATCTCGGCGTACCCGCCCGCCGCGGCGATGACGCCCACGCCGGCGACCTGTCCGGCGGAGGTCAGGTTGGTCATGGAAATGAGGACCGCCCAGAGCGCGGGCACGCCGAGCCCGGACGCGAGGATCCCGAAGGAGAACGACACGGACAGATAACCGAGCCCGATCGGTACGCCGTCGGTCAGCCCGCGCCGGAAAGTATTTTCGTCAGATGCGTTCATTTTTTACCTTTGCACGGAAATATCGGAAGCTCCGCCGCCAGGCAGACTTCCTTACCTTATGATTATATAGTCGATTGTAAAACTTCGTTTTACAATCTGTACTCGCGCTTATCGCCGCCGACAAAATTTGTTTTGCCGGCTCTCCCAAATCGGCGCGAGGGCTCGCCTTAGAGGAGTTTTTATTATAACGTTTGTCATCTCTAAGCATTAAACAATCGGCTATGATGATTATAGCACAGTTTTTCGTTAATTGCAACAGATTTCAAAAAAAGCCGAAAAAAATCTTTCAAAGCCCTTTACAAGTGCGGAAAAGTGTGGTATAATCTTTCATGTATGAATACCGGATGCACGGTTCATCGGATCTCACCGACCGTCTGCCTTGCTCCCCGGAGTCCGTATAATATTTTTTTGAAAGGTGAAACACCATGATCCAGAAAGAAGTCAAGCAGCAGATCATCGCCGAGAACAAGCTCAGCGAAAACGACACCGGTTCCCCTGAGGTCCAGATCGCGATCCTCACGAACCGCATCAACTCCCTCAACGAGCATCTGAAGCTCAACCCGAACGATCACCACAGCCGCCGCGGTCTTCTCAAGATGGTCGGCCACAGAAGAAACCTTCTCGGCTACCTCCAGAAGAAGGACATCGAGCGCTATCGTGCGATCATCGAAAAGCTCGGTCTCAGAAAGTGATTCCCGACCCTGCTTCGCCGCTGTGAAAAGCGTCTTCGGACGCTTTTCACAGCGTTCCCCTGTTCCCAACGGAAGAAACCGCTATTCCGCAGGACAAGCAGTTAAAAATGCGCCCGGAGCCCGGACCCGTTTTTAAGTGCTTTTCCCAAGGATGACGTGTTTCTTCCGAAAATTACTATCCAGAAGGAGAAACATCATGTTTGAAAATTACAGAGTGTTCAATTACACCCTCGCCGGTCGTCCCTTAGTGGTCGAGACCGGTAAGGTCGCGGGACTTGCCAACGGTTCCGCCATCGTCCGCTACGGCGACACCGTGATCTTAGCCTGCGCGACCGCTTCCGAAAAGCCGCGCGACGGCATCGACTTCCTGCCGCTGTCGGTCGACTTTGAAGAAAAAATGTACGCCGTCGGCAAGATCCCCGGCGGTTATCTGAAGCGCGAGGGCAAGCCCTCCGAAAAGGCGATCCTGACC
>JAZRXB010000024.1:0-6592 GCA_045600005.1 Eubacteriales bacterium
TTTTTATAATAGCACTTTCCCGCTCGCTTGTCAAGGGGTTTTACAAAAGTTTTTACAGCTTTTTTTGAACCTATTGGGGCGCTCGCTGAAAGCCTAATCATTATAGCATATCCTCCCCTGTTTGTCAAGGGATTTTTTACATTTTCTTTCGCTTTGTCATAACCGCTTCACATTATCGCCATATTTGTTCGATTTGTGTACAAAACACACATATTAAGGAAATTTCTAAGAATTTCTCTTCGGAGTATTTCTTTTTTCCCCGGATTCTGATATAATAGATGTATCAGTCTGAAAGGAATACCCATGAATTATCTTGAGCTTCTGGATCTTCTGCGTCAAAGCGGCAGCGATTCTCCCTCCGCCGAGGCAGTCGATCTGTTCGCGCACTTCACCGGCCGCACGCGCGAATGGTGTCTGCTTCACCGAACCGATCCTCTCCCGGATTCAATCCGGAAAGCGGCCGAAAAGCGGCGGGACGGAATTCCCCTTCAATATATATTGGGCGAAGCGTGGTTTTACGGCGACCGTTATCTCGTTTCTCCCGATTGTCTCATTCCACAGCCCGACACAGAAATTCTCGCGGACCTTGCCCTTCACGCGCTGCGTCCCGGTCAGGATCTGCTTGATCTCTGCACGGGAAGCGGCTGCATCGCCGTTTCGATCCTGAAACGTGTGCCGGATGCGAACGGCATCGCAGTCGATCTGTCAGCCGCCGCACTTGCGCTTGCAAAGCGGAACGCGCAGGAAAACGGCGTCGGCGAGCGTCTCGTCTTCTTCCGCGAGGACATTCTTCATTCCGAACGCACGCCGTCCGAGATCGCGGCGGCCGATGTCATTGTCTCCAACCCGCCATACATCAATACCGACGTCATCCCGACCCTCTCCGCCGAAGTCCGGCACGAACCGCTCATGGCGCTTGACGGCGGGACCGACGGTATGGTGTTTTACCGAAGACTGGTCTCCCTCGCTTCTTTTCTCAGACCCTCCGGCGTCATGTTTCTCGAAATCGGATACGATCAGCGTGACCGTGTTGAAGCTCTTTGCCGTGAAGCGGGGCTTCTTGTCCGGTTCCATCGGGATTTCGGCGGCATAGACCGCGTTGCCGAGATCCGCCGCAGCGTTTGACGCGGCGGTCCGGAGCTGTCAGATTTTTTGTTTACATTATATTTTATATGGAGCTGTTATATGGAAAAAATCTCTCTTCTCATCCTGTTCGGCGGTAAATCGACCGAACATGAAGTCTCCCTCGTTTCCGCCACTTCCATTATTAAGAATGCCGATCCCGAGCGCTACGATCTTGTGACCGTCGGCATCACGAAGGACGGCGACTGGTACCTGTACACCGGCGATCCGGAGCTGATCCGTGACGGCGGCTGGCTCTCTGACGAAGCGCACCTTGAAAAATGCGCGATCCTGCCGTCCATGTCCGAGCATTCGCTTCTGGTATACGGCGATGACGGCGCGTTCCGCAAGATCCGCATCGACGTGGTGTTCCCCGTCATGCACGGCGCCTATGCGGAGGACGGCACGCTTCAGGGTCTTCTCCAGATGAGCGGCATCCCGTTCGTCGGCTGCAACTGCGCCGTTTCCGCCATCGGCATGGACAAGAGCTTCACCAAGCTCATTCTGAAAAACTTCAACATCAGGCAGGCGCGTTCCATCGTCGTCCGCTCCGAATCCATCGCCGTCGCGTTCCCGCAGCTGGTGGAACACGCGGAGGAGCTGTCGCCCTATCCGCTGTTCGTCAAGCCTGCCAACGCAGGTTCTTCGGTCGGCGCGTCGAAGGTCCATGAGCGCAGCGAGCTTCTGACCGCGCTTAACAAAGCCGCAAAATACGACTCCAAGATCCTCATCGAGGAATACATCCGCGGCAAGGAAGTCGAGGTCGCCGTCATGGGAAACAAGACCTACACGGCGTCCACGCCCGGCGAGATCATCCCCGGCAGTGAATTTTACGATTATGACACCAAATACAGCTCCGACAGCACCGCCTCCTACCGTGTTCCCGCCGGTATCCGCATCGAAACCATTGACGAGATCCGTTCGACGGCGATCCGCATCGCTTCCATTCTGGGCGTGACCGGTCTGTCCCGCGTCGATTTCTTCGTCCGCCGTGTGAGCGGGCGCGAGGAGATCATCTTTAATGAGATCAATACGCTTCCGGGTTTCACCGAGATCAGTATGTATCCGAAGCTCTTCATGCACGACGGCATGACCTATCCCGAAATCGTCGACAGGCTCGTCGATCTCGCGCTCGGAAAGGAAAACTGAGTCTTGATCGGGATTTTTGACAGCGGACTCGGAGGACTCAGCGCGCTCAAGGAGGTCCGCCGCCTTCTGCCGGGCGAGGATATCGTCTATTTCGGCGACACCGGACGGGTTCCCTACGGTTCCCGTTCGCGTGAGACCATCATGAAATACGCCATGCAGGACATGAATTTCCTCATGTCCACTCATCCGATCGATGCGGTGCTGGTCGCCTGCGGAACGGTCAGCTCCAACGCGATGGATCCGCTTCGGGAAGCCTATCCGAAGACACCGATCATCGGCGTCATCGACAGCGGAGCGGATGCGGCGGTCCGTGCGGCAAAAAACGGCGTCATCGGCATCATCGGTACCAAAGCCACGGTTTCGAGCCATGCGTTCGACCGGCGTCTTCACGCGCTCGACCCGTCGCTGACGCTGCTTCCCATCGCCTGCCCTCTCTTTGTACCGCTGGTGGAAAACGGCTTCATCTCGCCGGACGACGAAATTCCGCGTCTGATCGCCGAGCGCTATCTTTCGCCTCTGCGTGAGGCGGGTGCCGACACGCTGATCCTCGGCTGCACGCATTTTCCGATCATTTCCGGCTCCATCGCCCGCGTTCTGCCGGATGTGACGCAGATCAACGTCGCGGCTGCCGCCGCTGCGGACTTAAAAAAGCTCCTCCCATCCTCCGCCGCCGACCGCATCGGCACGACGGAGTATTATGTCAGCGACGAACCGCACGATTTCCGCCGCATCGCTTCCATTTTCCTTGAACAGGAAATCACCGACGCGGTGTCGCGCATCGACATCGAACGATACTGAAAAACGACTGCGGACCGTTATTTGCGGTCGGCTGAATACCGAAAATAGCCGATTGTTTAATGCTTAGAGATGACAAACGTTATATAAAATCCGTTTTTATGTCGGCTTTGCCGACATAAAACCCCCTCTAAGACGAGCCCTCGCGCCGAGGGGAGATGACAACAACGTAGTTTTTGTCATTGGCGATAAGCGCGAGTACCGATTGTAAAACGCAGTTTTACAATCGCCTAAAATACCGAAAAGCAAAGGAGAACCCGAATGTCCTCTGATCTTCACGAGCTGTTTTATCGTTTCCCGAAAAATTTCCCTCTGCCGATGGTGCTGGACGGCTCGACCGGCACTTCGCTGATGCGCGAGGGAATGCCGGCGGGCTCCTGCACCGAAAAATGGGTGCTGGAGCATCCCGACATTCTGCGCGGCATCCAGCGCGCCTATCTGGAAGCCGGTTCCGACGCGCTCTATACGCCGACCTTCGGCGGCAACCGTCCCACGCTTGAACGCAGCGGACTTGACGGCCCGGCTTCGGTCAACGCCGCTCTTGCCGCGCTGACCGTCGGAACGTCCGCGCTGGCGGGCGGCGACCTGTCCCCGACCGGACTGTTCATCGAACCGTTCGGCGATACTCCCTTCGACGATGTGGTCGAAATTTACCGCGAACAGGCGCAGGCGCTTGACAAAGCGGGCGTGGATTTCTTCATCGTCGAAACGAACATCAGTCTCTGCGAAGCCCGCGCCGCAGTTCTCGGCGTGAAAGCCGCATCCGACAAGCCGGTTTTCGTCACGATGACGGTCGACGACGAAGGGCGCACGCTCTGCGGCGAAAGCCTGTACAGCTGTCTTCTTTCGCTTGCCGAGCTCGGCATTGCGGCGTTCGGCACGAACTGCTCGCAGGGACCTGACGGAATGCTGAACATTCTGAAAGAGCTGGTTCCCGCCGCGCTCAGTCTCGGCATCCCGCTGATCGCCAAGCCGAACGCGGGTCTGCCGCACGAGGAGCCGGACGGCTCCCGCCGCTTCGACCTTGACGCGAAGACCTTCGCCGCGTATCTGCCGGACTTCCTGTGCGCAGGGATCCCGATCCTCGGCGGATGCTGCGGGACCGACGCCGGATTCGTCCGTCTCATCCGACAGACCGTCGATGAGATGAAGCCGACGCTCGACTATTCACAGATCACGCCGGTCTCCACGCTGAATGTCGCCGCTTCGACGCGCGTCTCTGCCGAAGTCGACCCGCAGGAACTCGGCGAACCCATCCCGGCAGACAAAAACTTCTTTGAAGCCGCTTCCGAAGCTGCCGACGCCGGCGCGGCGTATCTGTACGTCAGCCTTCCCGACGAAGCCGCCGCCGATCTTTTCATCGAAAACGCGCCGATGCTGACCGTTCCGTTTGTTGTCACCGGCTCGCCCGAAGCCGCCGCCAAAGCAGCGCGTTACTACAACGGCAAACTGCAGATCCTGTGATCCTCCGTTCAAAAGCAGTTATAAAGAAAAGGACCGTTTTCCGGTCCTTTTCTTTAATTTACAGGCAGATTTCCGTGATGCGCCAGTCCATCAGGCTGTTATGATATCCCGTGTGTGACGACGCGACACCGGCTCATTTCCCTCTCAAACCCGGATTTCCGTGATG
Organism: Eubacteriales bacterium; assembly: GCA_045600005.1. Classification (GTDB taxonomy): domain Bacteria; phylum Bacillota; class Clostridia; order Oscillospirales; family CAG-272; genus Flemingiibacterium. Next base: position 4,697 of record JAZRXB010000024.1, read on the forward strand.
CGCCAGTCCATCAGGCTGTTATGATACCCCGTGTGTGTCGACGCGACACCGGCTCATTTCCCTCTCAAACCCGGATTTCCGTGATGCGCCAGTCCATCAGGCTGTTATGATAACCTGTGTGTGTCGACGCGACACCGGCTCATTTCCCTCTCAAACCCGGATTTCCGTGATGCGCCAGTCCATCAGGCTGTTATGATACCCTGTGTGTGTCGACGCGACACCGGCTCATTTCCCTCTCAAACCCGGATTTCCGTGATGCGCCAGTCCATCAGGCTGTTATGATACCCCGTGGTGTCGCGGAAAAGGCGGACTTTTTTCTCGTACTTCTTACCGCCGTGCGTGAACGTCACCAGATAGTTTCCGTAAAAGCCGTTGAACACGCAGCGCTCCGCCGGTGCAAGCTCGCATTCCGTATGCCATTCATGGTTGATCAGCTCATCCAGCACGCGATAGGCGGGCTTCGGCGTCATATCCTCGTGCAGCAGTCCGGCGCAGAAGCCGTTCTCGCCGCCGGTCTTCGGACCGAACGCCGTTCCGTTCACCAGATTCCACCATACCGTTGCCTCGACGTTTTTCTGTGCGAACCACAGCCGGTACATCCGTCTGACCAGCTCACCCTGAATCTCCTCGTCGCAGGGATCGGTCGACCACGCGGGGATCGAAATCTCCGAAATATGGATCGGCAGTCCGAAATCGGAATAGCAGTTGAAAATATCCATCGCCCGCACGGGATTATAGAGCATTCCGCAATGCTTCTCCGCGTTCTCCTTCGGCGACCATGCGTGGAACTGCATTCCGATGCCGCCGATCTTCGTCCCCATTTCAAGCTGTCTGCGCAGCATCAGGTAATAGAGACTGCGCGTGCCGTTGTACTGCGGACGTCCGAACGTCTCATAGCAGCCCTCGTTCCAGAACAGTCTCGTGCAGGGGAACGCCCGGCTTGCCAGCTCAAAGCAGAATTTCTCATGCTCCGGCTCGTCCGTGACCTGCAAATTCCGGCATCCGTTGCCCTTATAGCAGTTTTTATAGATCGTGAACATCTCGTTGATGACGTCCATGTCCTCAAAATCGTACCGGCAGTGTTCGCCGAGCGTTTCGATCCGTTTTGCGATCTCCACGTCGATGGCGCGGTTGGAATCGGGAAGCCAGTCGGGATTGAACGAGTTGTAGACAAGGCAGTGACCCTTGAGCCGGATGTCGTTCTCCGCGCAGTATTCCCGAATGCGGTCGAGCGCCGGTCTGCGCCAGATGCGCGGCGAATCCTTCGCAAAGCGCGGCTCGCCCTTTACCGGCTCCAGCGTGTCCCAGTAAAGCGGCGCGACGCCGTAATTGAAAATTTTACGGAACGCTTCCCGATACGCCGCGTTCCGTTCCGGATCGGCGAATTCATCGAGCAGAAACAGCGCGCCGCCGAATTTGAATTCATGCGAGACCTGCTTCACCGAAAGGCTGTCCGGCACAAACGCCGCCCCTGCCTCGTCGAAAAAACGAAGCCGGAACATTCCCATCCGGTTGTCCCTTATGTCCCGGTCGATCTTCGCGTCGGCATAATCGGAAAAACGGTCGTATTCCTCCACCAGTCTGTACAGAGGATTCTGCGTGATGTCCATATGATCGCTTGTATGATATAGTCAATACCATATCATACCCTTTCAAAGAATTTACGCTCACTTCAGAAGCGGATGGAAAAAGGGGAAGGAGCGTAGCGACTGAACCTTTTTCCATCCGCGGCGCGCCCGCGCCGCCAAATTGTGATATAATGTTGTTGATACCGTGGACTTTTGATTTTAATCTGCCGCAAGACGGCTTGAAGGAGTGTAAAGCCACGGATTTATTCAAAATGTTGATAGCCGGATAGGACAAGCATTGCTTGATTCTTTATGTCACGCAAGTTTA
>JAZRXB010000025.1:0-3006 GCA_045600005.1 Eubacteriales bacterium
CGATACCATCTGCATTGAAAACGGATATTCCATCATTGAGAACCCACTCAAACACGGTAAGAGCTATAACAAATGGGGAGGCGATAAAAAACCGCTCTCTCACCGAGAACGGATTTGCTATGCCATTGACGATGCAATGGCTCAGAAGCCGGAGAGCTTTGACGCTCTGCTTGCTCTGCTGCGGCAGGCTGGCTTTGAGGTAAAAGGAAGCGAAAACCCCTCTATCAAAGCCGAAGGACAGAAGCGTTTTGCCCGTATGGATACGCTGGGCGAAGGGTACTCTGCGGCAAATCTCCGGGCTGTTATTGCCGGTGAGCGTCAGCACAAACCGAAGGAACGCAAGGCTACGAAGAAAGCCGCGCCGGAGAAAAAGTCCGGGAATCTGCTGATCGACATTCAGGCAAAATTGCAGGAAGGCAATTTTGTTTCTAAAAGTTGTGGACAATATCTCTTTTTTGTGTTATAATGGTTCATGAAGTGATTGAGTCCTTTCTGTGAGATTGGGGTTAGGGGTAATTCTATTCTAACAGAACTCAATCACTTTTTCTATACTTCTTTATTATATTTCATGCTCTTAGTCTCACATCAATTGTAACACTACATTGAAAATTGTGAATTTTCCTGTACCCCATTGCAAAATCCGAAAGAGTAGTATATAATAATCTTGTGGATGGATCGTGAGGTGATGATCGCGGCAGACGGGATTCTCGGAGAAGCGCTGACAGCGACAGAATATAAAGCCGCTTATGACGCTGAAGCGAAACGGCTTCTTGCCAACAAAATCGTTTTGGCGCGTATTCTCAAAGAGTTAAGGCGAGCCCTCGCGCCGAAATGGGGAGAGCCGTCAAAACAGATTTTACCGGCGGAGATAAGCGCGAGTACCGATCGTAAAACGAAGTTTTACAATCGACTATATCATACATGATTGCGAGGACGGCGTGATTCACAGGTTCGCTGATCAAGCAAAGTTTATTGCGTGGGAGCCGGACGCGGATTGATGCTGTCAGGGAACAGGAAGAATAAATTCGCGCTTTCCGCGCAGACGATATAGGCAAAAAAGCAGGGACGCTTCACCGGGAAGCGTCCCTGCTTGTGATCAAATGTGATCGTTCAATCAACGCGTCGAAAGAGCCGCCGTGATATTTTTGCAGTTCCTGTCGAGCGCTTCCGGCGTTTCAGCGGGAGAAAGCGGCTGACGCATTTGGGGACTTCCTCCCGTCGGCGCCGCTCGTCTGTCGGAAAATGTTACTCGGCGTCGCAGAAGATCGTTCCGGCGGTAAAAGCTGCCAGCTTCGGCAGCGTGACGATGTATTCGCCGTTCTTCTCCTCAAAGGGAAGGGTGCAGGGCGGGGTGTACATACCCATCCAGTGAAAGCGTTTACCGGCAGGCTGACGGATCGCGACGGTGTAGGTCTCCTCGCCGACGGTGGTGTTGACGACGGTGACGGACAGGGTGCGCGAGCCGTGCTTTTCAACGCGGGGGAAGAGATACGCCTGAGCGGCGGTCAGAACGCGGGCAGGCAGCGGATTTTCGCCCAGCGAATCGGCGGTACTAAGCATACGGGAGATGTGCCGGAAAGCGACGTTGCCGGTAAAGAGGGCGTAGGCGAAGACCGCGGCGGCGCCGCCCTGCCGCGTGGGCAGTATGACGGAAGCGTACCCGTAGGGCGCGTCGCTTGAGGACGTGATGGGCTCAAGGGGAAGATGGTTTTCATATTTCCCGAGTACACGGGCATTTTCGGGGCAGGCGGTCAGGGTGTAGGACGGCGTGACATTCTTCACGTAATAGCTGACGCTGAACCTGTCGCCCGTGTTGAGCGGGTCGTCGGTGTACGCTTCGTACAGTCTGCGGCTCTGATCGAACGTGATCAGCTGCGGAGCCAGACCGAGGCCGAAGCCGCGCGCTTCCAGCTTGAAGGCGGATTCGCCGTCCATGATGACGCTGCCTGACAGAAGGACGTCTATCTCATCATCGGTCATCGCGTCGACGGTCTGACCGCAGAGCAGGCTGACCTCGCCGTCATACCGGTCGCAGGTCGTCGGGACCGCATCGCGCCGGAGGAGACTGTCGCCTTTGAACTGCATACGGTTCATCTGATGAAAACCTTCAACGCCGTCGGCAGTGACCGTTTTGAGATAATCGGCGTGCGGCAGGGCGTAGTGCAGTCCGCCGCCGCGGGAAACGCGCGAAACTTCGGACAGGCGGCTGAAATACGGATACATGCTGTCGAACAGGCGGAAGAATTTGCCGTAAAAATCGGGGTCTTCCTCAAAACGCATCATCATGGAGTAGGACAGACCCGTGCAGCCCGTCGCCAGATCCAGCGTGCTTTCCAGCGCGGTGCCGGCAGGCGTCTTGCCGAACACGTTGAACGGCAGATTTTCGATTTCGGGAATGCGCTCGCCGATATAATCGGAGAGCAGGCTGTTCTGATGGGCGAGCATATACGCCTTATCAAACAGCATATTCGGGTCGTGGTCGTCGTAAACGCCGCCGCCGGGACGGTAGCCGGGCGCCTTGTAGGAATACTTCTTCATCACGTCGAAGACGTGATCCCAGTTGCCGCCGGTATATCCGTGATAGCTGTTCTGCAGACCGAAGGACGTGCGCGGGCTGACCTCGTGAACGGCTTTGCAGATCTCGTCCATCAGCGACGACAGACTGCCGCGGGTGAAGTCGATATAGGCTTTGCGCACGGTCTTGCTTCCGTGAAGCATTTCTTCGACAAGGGATTCGCGGGTATAGGACGAACCGTTCTGAGCGTTGAATGCGCGAATGCAGTCGTCGCAGAAGCAGCCGTAGCGGACCGGCGAGTGGTTGTCGGCGCGGAAATCGTCGTCGACCCAAAGATAATCAGGCTGTACCTCGGCGGCGTAAGCCGTCATTTCGTCACGCAGATACTGTCTGAGAAACGCATCGTTCCAGCAGAAGCAGTATTCGGATCTTTCGCCCAGATGACCGACGAGCCGTCTGACCGGGCTGCCGGGATAGATGAGACCGGTGCA
>JAZRXB010000026.1:0-4143 GCA_045600005.1 Eubacteriales bacterium
CAGAAAGCAGAGAGAAGATACTCGGCATGAAGAAGCAGCTTGAACGGGTTGAGAAACGGATTGCGGAGCTGAAGCGCCTGTTTATGAAGATTTACGAAGACAACGCCTGCGGTCGGCTGAACGACGAGCGGTATGATCTGCTGAGTCAGAGCTACGAGACCGAGCAAAGGCAATTGGAATCGGAATCCGTCACGCTTCGCAAGGAGATTGAAGTACAGGAACAAAAGACAGACAGCATTGACAAGTTCATTCAGAAAGCAAAGGCACACGTCGGAATCGAGGAACTGGACGCCTACACGCTGCACGAGCTGATTCAGGGCATTTATGTGGATGCTCCGGACAAATCCAGCGGCAAGCGTCAGCAGCACATCCACATCAAGTACGACGGTTTGGGTTTTATCCCACTGGATGAGCTTATGAAAGAGGAAACGGCGTGACCGAAGTCACGCCGCCATTCCCCGAAAGTGCTGAATTACCAGCATTTTCAGCCATTTTTGAATTTTTACTGTTTTACGACCACCGGCTTTTGGGCAGATGCTTCTTTTTATTCAATGATTGACTGTCCTTCGGAACACCGGGTTCCGGCGGACATCTTTCTGTCTTTTCACACTTTCCGAAAGATTTTTTCACTTTTTTGCATTTGGTCTGGACAAAGACGGAAAACTGTGATATAATTTTTCTGTACGAAAGTCCGCTGTCCGGCTTTACGAAAGCGGACTGATTTCACTCTGTTATTAAGGAGAATACTGATGGGATACCTGAATCCGACGCACGGCGACCGCCGTCTTGTATGGGGAGACGACTTTACCTCTCCCGAAATCGACCGCAGCAAATGGTTCCTTTCCGATATGATGACCGCTTCCGATATGCGCCGCGAAGCCTGCCCCGAAACGATGGAGCAGAAGGACGGGATGCTGACGCTGCGCTGCACCAAATTCGTCGAGCCGCAGGAGGACGGAAAGGAATACCATGTTCCGCCGTTCCCGATCACCAACTCGACGATGGAATTCCGCTACGGCTATTTTGAGATCCGCGCAAAAATCCCGTTCCACTACGGCAACTCCGGCGCGTTCTGGTTCTGCGCGACGAAGAAGACCGAGACCGGTCTGAAACCCGAGATCGACATGGTAGAGCTGCTGGGCAGCGAGAACAACGTCGTGTCCAACCTCCACACGTGGGGCGATTATCACACCTCCTTTGACGGCAGACTCCCGCGCGCCGTGAGAAGCCACACCTTCCCGACCTCCGGCGACGCGCTTTCCGAGGAATTCCACACCTATTCGATGGACTGGACGCCCGACGCGATCTCCTTCGCCGTGGACGGCGAGACCTACTGCTCCTGCCCGCTGACCGAGGAAGGAAAAGCGAATTTCCGAAAGATCGAAGGCAAGGAGCTTGACCTCGACGTCTTCCGTCTGCCTGTGTATTTCATCCTCAGCGAGTTCCTCTACACACCCGCCCGCAAGCTCGGCTGGGGTCTGAAGGGCGATGAAGCGCCGTTTGTCTATACGCTTCAGGTGGAGCACGTCGCGCTGTATCAGCGGGACGGGGAAGAGCTGTTCGTCGGCGACCGGCTTCACTGAACGCTGATCAGAGTCAAGGAGTATATCCGTGAAAAAAAGCAAATCAATCCGTTCTCTTTTAGCCGGGCTTCCGGCGCTGCTGATGCTTTTACAGCTTGCCGCCTGCGCGTCTTCCTCCGGCGATGAGCTTCCGGAGGTCTATACCCCGGAGTACAGCGGGAATTTCATTGTCTATGACGGCAGCGAGACCGGCTTTACGCTGGTCGAGAGCCGCGATCCTTCCAAAGAGGAAGAACAGCTGGTGAATGAGTTCTATAAGGCGGCCGATAAAAAGCTCCTCGCGGTCAACGAGAGCCGCACCGAGGTCACTTATGAGATCATCGTCGGAAAGACGAAGCGGGAAACCTCCGCCGCGCTCGCCGCAGAGGTAGCACAGTTACAGTCCGCAGACGCTTTCCATTACGCCGCGCGCATCGTCGGAAGCAAGATCCTGTTCTATTCCGACGCGCCCGAAGGCTACAACTATCTGCGCGATTACGTAAAGGATCATCTGATGCAGGACGGCAGGATCATCGTTCCGAAGACGATGGACCTGCTCGAAACCGTCACGTGGGAGGAGTACGAGAGATCCCCTTACCGTGCGGCGGCGCTGGAAAAGGAAGCGGCTGCGGCGGCGCGTGAGCAGGAGAAGACCGACGACGCGGCTGCGCTTGAAGCAAGGCTGGACGCCTACGCCGCGGAAAAGCTCGAAAAGCGCGCGGCGCTCCGGAAGAGCCGCACCTTCACCGACGGGGTGTACGTCTACGATTTTGACGATTTTTCCTTGGAGTATGATATCAACTACGGCGGATATCAGCGCGCCGAGCTGTCCGACGGACAGAACCATACGACCGGCGCGGACGGAAAAAATACCGCGGGTCAGTCGGTCAGAATGTCGTCCCGTTCAAGAAACACCGCTTTCGAGCTGCTCGACGCCTTTACCGACGAAGACCTCGGCAAGACCTTCGAGATCACCGCGTGGGTCTACAACGATACCGACAGCGACACGGAAATTTCTCTGAATCTGGTCGCGGATACGGGCAAGTACGAAAGCTCCGCCTATATGACCTCCTTTCAGACCGTGCCGAAGAAGACGTGGACGCCGCTGACGATGACCTATACGCATCTGGAAGCGCCCGTGACGAATCTTTCCATCGCGCAGCCCGCCTCCGCTTCCAAGACGGCAAGCACGATCTATGTCGACGACGTCACGTTGAAGATCACCGGCGACAAAGCCTATACCGTCGGTCTTGCCGATACGTCGGGGCTCCCGCAGGAACGCGGCGACCGGAAGCTCGTCTGGGGCGACGGCTTTGAGAACGGCAACTTCGATATTTCCAAATGGTTCATCGACAACCGTATGACGGCGGACGATATGCGCCGCGAATTCAACCCCGAGACGATGAAGATCGAGGACGGTCTCTTAAAGCTCCGCTCGTCCAAGTTCACCTCGGAGCAGCCGGACGGGAAGATCTACGAGGTCCCGCATTTCCCGACGACGCAGGGCAAGATGGAATTCAGATACGGCTATTTTGAGATCCGCGCGAAGATCCCGTATCATTCGGGCAACAGCGGCGCGTTCTGGTTCTGTTCCACCTTAAAGGACGAGAAGAAGAATTCCGTCGAGATCGACCTTGTGGAGCTGCTCGGCAGCGAGAACAACTGCGTGTCCAATCTCCATCAATGGGGAACGGAGCATCTTACGCTCAATACGTCGAGGCTCCCGCGTTCGGCGCGCAGCCACACCTTCCCGACCTCCGGCGACGTGCTGTCAGAAGAATTCCACACCTATTACATGGACTGGACGCCCGAATACATCGCCTTCGGCGTGGACGGTCACACCTATCTGAAACTGGACATCACCGAAAGCGGCAATGTGAATTTCAATTCTAAAAACGTGGACATGGACGTGTTCCATCTCCCGGTCTACTTCATTCTGAGCGAATTCCTGTACACGCCCGCCCGCGAGCTGGGCTGGGGTCTGAAAGGCGGAGAAGATGCGTTTGACTGGCAGATGGAAGTGGATTACGTTGCGATCTACCAGAAAGACGGCGAAACGCTGTATGTCGGCGACGAGCTTCTGAACCGCTAAGCCTCTCCGACGCTTCCGAACGTCATATCCGATCAGAAAAATCCTCCGGACCTGTGTCCGGAGGATTTTTTTCCGCAGAAGGACGGAAGGGGAAGCCGGCGTCAGCCGCCGAGCTTTTTCATGAAGGTATCAATGGCGGTCTTCACGGCGGACTCGACCGACGCGAACTCGGACGCGATGCCCTTTGCTTCCGAAACGGCGTTGATGTAGGTCGTGTGGATGTTTCCGAAGCCGTAAACGTAGCCGATCTCCGCGTCCACGCTGTCATAGATGTAGTCGAGCATCTTCTCCGATTTCTCGTCCCGTAAGAGCTTGCTCTGGAGCGTCGTTTCAAAGTACGCCTGACGGAGCGTTCCGTAGGAGGACGCGCAGAGGTTTTCGAGGATCGTACCGGTGCGGTCGAGGTCGGTCACGGTCTTCGGCACGCACAGGACGGCGACCGAAGGTCCGACGTAGCTGTAATAGTGTTCCTGCTTCGCGTCGTATTTC
>JAZRXB010000027.1:0-2787 GCA_045600005.1 Eubacteriales bacterium
GGCGCAGTTCCCCCAAAATCCCCCGAAAGCCCCGGCTTTCGGCGGATTTTTCCGCTTTGGGGTAGACAGACGGCGGAAAATGTGGTATCATACTGATAAAGGAAACCTCTGAAAATCCGAAAAGAAGAAAAACCGAATCCGATGCTGCGGGTATTGCGTTTTGTTTTTCCACGGAACATATAAATTTCAGTGGTAATCATAATATGGTCATCAGTATCAGGGAAAAGGAGCTTTCATCATGAAATTCGCAATGTATATCCAGTTTCTATCCACGCTCAGACGGCTCGGCGCGGACGCCTGCGCGGATGAGATGATCAGGCTTGGTCTGTCGCACGCGGAGGTGCTGGCTTCGACGGGTTCGCCCATTCCCGACGTCATCGGCGATACGAAAAAGGCGGCGGAGCTTGCCCGAGTCTTTGCAGAACGCGGGCTTGGCTTCGCCTGCTATTCCGTCGGGACCTGTCTCTGGCAGAATCCGGAAGCGGAGCGTGAGCTTCTTGCCCATGCAGAGATCGCCGCGGCGCTCGGTTCGCCCTATCTGCATCACACGCTGCTGTCATGGCTCCGTCTGCCCGCGTGTCCTCCCGGCCCGGACGACGCGATCGCCTACGCGGCAGAGGCGGCTGTGCGCGTCGCAAACGCCGCAAGACCGCTCGGCATCACCTGTCTCTATGAGGATCAGGGACTGTACTGCAACGGCGTCGAGGGCTTCGGAAGGTTCTATTATGAAGTGAAGCGCGTCTGCCCGAATGTCGGCGTATGCGGAGATATGGGCAACGCGCTGTTCGCCGGAACCGAGCCGGAGGACTTCTTCCGTGCGTTCGCGTCCGAGATCCGTCACGTCCATGTCAAGGACTATCTGCGAAAGACTGCCGTTCAGCAGCCCGGAAGATACTGGCTTCCGGTCGAAAACGGAAAGAACAGCGGCTGGGTGCGTCCCACGATCGTCGGAGACGGAACGATCAATTTCGCCGCCTGCATGGAAGTGCTGCGCTCGGTCGGATACGACGGCGTTTACGCATTGGAGCTTGAACATCCGGAACCGTTTGAAGCAGGGGTCATTCAGGCAGAAAAGATTCTTTCGGCACTCTGAATCTGTACTTTCCGCTCATGTCCGGTGCGCTGTCCGACGGCGTTCATGCCTGCGTTTTCCGCTTCCACATAGAGCGCCGCCGCCAAATCCTCAGACAGAAAAACGCTCCCGTGCGAAAGATAACCTTAAAATCTTCGCACGGGAGCGTTTCCGTTTATTTTTCCGCCGGAGCGGGCGATTTGATCACCTCGGGAAGCGCCGCGCCGATCAGAACGATCACGACGCCGATGATCTGCCATATTTCCAGCAAATCGCCGAAGCATACGCAGCCGAGGACCGCCGCCGTCACCGGTTCGGCATAGGCGAGCAGACTCGCCGTACCGCCGTCCATGCCGGTCGAAAGCCCCTTCTGATAGAAGAAATAGGGCAGTACGCTTCCGATCACCGCCACCGCCAGATAGCAGCCGACCATCCGCGCCGATTCGACCGGGATCGTCCACGGCGGGACGGCAATGCCGTAGATCACCCCGACGCAGACCGCCGGGACGATCGAATTCCGCAGCGTTCCGCCGCCGCGCTCCACCGCTTTCCGTCCGATGACCGTCAGCATCGAATAGCAGACGCCCGACAGCAGACCGAACAGGATCCCCAGCGCGCTCACCTTTAAGGAGGGCAGATCGTACACCCGCACGACAAGCGCGCTTCCCGCAAAGGTCGCGATCAGCGCCGCCAGCTTGACCTTTGTGATCGGGTCGCCGTACAGGACACGGCAGAACAGGATGACGAACGCCGGCGCGGTATAGAGCAGCATCGCCGCCATGGCCGACGAAAGATACCGGATCGCCAGTGCGTAGAAAAGATAGGTCGAACCGCTGGACGCAACGCCGTAGAACAGGTAGAACAGCCAGTCCTTCGCTTTCATCCCCTTAAATGCGCCCGCAAACAGTCCCCAGACCAGATAGACCGCGCCCGCAAGGATCGCGCGCGACGCTACCGCGTGCTTCACCGAAACGCCGTCCGCGTATAACAGCCGCGTGAACATCGGGAACACGCCCCACATCACGCCCGCGATCAGCACATAAACCGCTCCAAGATGCTTTTTCATGCAATACTCCTCCGGCAGGAACGCCGAAAAACGAACTCTGAGAAAACATCATACCATAAATGAAGCGATTTGTCAAGTCATTCCGGAATTATCTCACGGCAAGCTCCGCCGCAAGCTGCAAAGCCGCCGCGCGGTCGAGCGGTTCATACGCCGATGTGCCGAGCGGCTCGTCCGAGCCGCGCAGGATCCCGGCGCGGAACAGACCGTTCATCGCGCCGCGCGCCCAGACCGGGACCGCGTCCGCATCGCCGAACGCGCCGACCTCCAGCTCGTCCGTTCCCGTGATGCCGGTCAGACGCGCGAGCATCACGGCCGCTTCCGAGCGGGTGATCATGTTGTTCGGACAGAAGCAGCGTCCGGCTTCGGTCTCGATCCCGTTCACGATGCCGAGCGCTTCCGCCGCCGCGACGTCTCCTTTCAGAGAAGCGGGGATCTCGTCATCGTCCGCAAAGCCGGTGTCCGCAATGCTGAACCCGCGATAGCCCGCCGCGCGCATCATCAGCGACAGAAATTCCGCCCGGCTGACCGGTTCCTCCGGGTACAACGAAGCCGCCGGGTCTACCTCGATCACACCCCGGCGCGCACAGGTGATCGCCGCCGCGTTCGCCCAGTGACCTTCCATGTCGGCAAACACCTCGTCGGCGCGCGG
>JAZRXB010000028.1:0-3630 GCA_045600005.1 Eubacteriales bacterium
AGCCGTGAAAGGTCGCTGTTGTGCATGAGGTCCGCCCGTTTGACGGCGCGCGCGATCGGATTTTCCGCCGACTTTCGCACATGATCGAAGTAGTCGACCTCGTCCACGTGTGTCAGCAGCTTCAGCGCGTCGACGGCCGCTACCCCGAAACCCTCGCGCTCCAGATCGGCGAAGGTCAGCGGCGTGTCCTCCACCACGTCATGTAAGAGCGCCGCACAGGTCGTGTCCTCGTCGGTCATCCTTTCGGCGACCGTGAAGGGATGGAAAACGTAGGGCATACCCGATTTGTCAAGCTGATTTTTATGCGCTTCAAACATAATGCGAAGCGCTTTCTTTGTTTTTTTCGTGTATATCATAATAATATCGTGTTTGTCCCGTCCTTTGTCACATAGTGCGTCTTCACGCCGAGCTGTTCCATCCAGCGGCGCGTGACGGCGGTCCCGTACATCCGGATGCGTCCCATACGGCGGAGCTTTTCGACGTCCGACAGATATTTCGGCGTCTCCGGCTCGTTGTAGAGCCAGTCGGCGCAGCACCACAGGCAGGCTTCGGGCGAAATGGCGGCGTAGACCTCCATGCCGACGTTCATGTGTCCGTGGTGCGCCATCTGCACGACGTCGCTCTTTAATCGATCACGCGATTCGCGGAACAGCAGGTCGCCGCCGTCCGGTCCGAGGTCGCCCAAAAACAGCACGGTTTTGTTCGGCGTCGTGACCTTGAAGACGAGCGAGCTGTCGTTCATCAGGTTCGCGTAGAGTCCGTCGTGGAACGAAAACAGGAAGTCGATGTGAATTTCGTCCACATCGAGCGTGTCGCCCTGCGTGACGACGACCGCCTTTTCGCCGAGCTTCGGCAGGACGGCATTGAACGCCGGAAGCATCTCGTCAAGCTCCGAGCGGAAGTAGGGATAGTCGGGTACGCCGCGGCAGTCGATCAGCGAATAGGGCGGAAAATTGTAATACACCTTTTCCACATCGAAGTCTGCCGCGCCGTTCTTTTCAAGCTCGGCGACCAGTCCGCTGATGTGGTCGCTGTGCGCGTGGGTCAAAATCCACGCGGAAATATGCCGTCCGGCGACGTATTTTTTGAGCAGCGGCATATCTTCGGGCCGTCCGCCGTCGATCACGATCACATGATCCGCCTTTGTGACCAGCACAAAGGACATCATGAACCGGCTGGTCTCAGTCAGCTGGTACAAAGTCGTCTGTTCCATCCTCATAATCCTCCGTATAGGTACAGTCGGGATACCGCGCGCAGCCGCAGAATTTTGTCCCGGCGCGCGGTCCGTTTTTCGCGGTGCGGACGATCAGCTGCGCCCCGCAGAACGGACAGCGGTCGTATCCGGCGAGCCGCCGCTCGATGTTTCGGACGTGCGCGGTCTTCACCTCGTCCGAAACGTGCGAGTATTTTTCGAGCGCGTCGTAAATTTTGTCCACCTCGTGCTTCGTCAGCGTCCGGCGGAAACGGATGAGCGAGCGAAGCGTTTCACACGCCGCGCCCCGCTTCACGACGGGCGGCGCATAGCTCGAAAGCGTCAGATTATTCAGCTCGCAGTCGTCCGAAAAGACGATCATCGACCAGATCTCCGGCACGACGGCGAGCGGGCCGTCCTCAAGGATACGCCGCACGGCGCGCACGTGAAGCTCGTTCTGCAAAACCGGGTTCAGAAAGCGGTTTTTCACCGGACGTTTCGGGCTTAACACCTGACACCAGTACCGCCCCCGGTCGCGCCCGTAAATGAAGCCGTCGTAGTTTTTGTTTTCGATGACGACGACCCCCGCGCGCGTGATGAGCAGCAGATCGACCTCGGTCGTCGTCCCGTCCGGACGCGGCAGGTAGAGGTTGAACAGAAAGAGCGAGCCGTCGCGCTCGAACTCACGCGCCGCGTCGTAGGTCTGAAATTCGCCGCGCCGCCCCTTGTCGAACAAAATCTGCTCGAACGGAACGCCGTGCTGCGCGAAAAAATCGGTGCTTTGATAGTACGCCCGCGCCGCGTAGAACGAGCGGTTAATGAGCCGGTCAAGCCCGTACAGCAGAGCCGCTAACAGAGCTGGCGACAGCAGAAAAAACAGTCCCGAAATAAGCTCGATCATTCCGCCGCCCCCTTCCTCTGCCGAACATAAAACGGATGCGGTAACTTTCCGCGGATCCGCTTGATCGGAAAACATATTTTTACAGTTATATTGTACCGCCGACGGGCGGATTTGTCAAGCCGGTCGGACGAATTTAACGAAAAAGGGAACGGAAAAACCGTTTTCCGTTCCCTTTTCATTCAGCCGATCTGCCTCACCGCTTCGGCTATGATCGCGTCCGCGTCCGCGCCGTCGAGGTCAAGCCCTTCGGCGGAGATCAGCCGCGTCTCGGAAATGCCGAACGCGCCCTTTGCGAGCGACGCGAGATAGTCGTATCCGAACCGCGCGTCGAGCGGTCCGCCCGCCGTCGTGACGTAAACGAGCCGCTTCGCCCGGCAGAGTCCGACCGGGACGCCCTCCGGCGAATAGCGCGAGACGACGCCGGTCACATAAATGTTTTCAAGATAAACTTTCAGACACGCCGGGAAGCCAAGGTCCCAGAGCGGCGCGCCGACGACGATCTCGTCTGCGGCGGCAAACTCCCGCGCCGGAGCGAACATTTCGTCATCAAACCGTCCCGCCGCGATCAGAGCGGTCCGCTTTTCGAGCGTTTCGCGGTCGAGCGGCTTCATGCCGTTCTCCGAAAGCCGCCGTTCGACGACGTTTTCGCGCGTTTTGAGATACGCTCTCGCCAGCCTGTCGGTGCGGGATCCCTCGCCGCGCACGCAGGCGTTCAGATAAAGCACCATATATTCCCTGCTTTTCCGCTGCCTGTCAGCGCTCAAAGAGCTTTAAGAGCAGCATTTTGAACTGACCCGCGCTCCCGCTGTACGGATGCTCGCGAAGCGGCAGATTGAAGCGCGTCGAGCCGGTCAGCACGGTCGACGGGTGCGTGAATTCGCGGAAGCCCCATTCGCCGTGGTACGCGCCCATGCCCGAATGTCCCGTCCCGCCGAACGGCGCGCCCTTGACGAGCAGCTGATAGCAGACCTCGTTGATGCAGCCGCCGCCGTACTGCGCCGACGACATGACCCTGTTCGCCCAGCGGAGATTTTTCGTGAAAAGATAGAGCGCGAGCGGCTTTTCGCGGCGGGCGAGCGTGCCGAGCAGCGCGTCGATCTCGTCGTCCTTCACCGGCACGACCGGCAGGATCGGGCAGAACAGCTCGTGCTGCACGACCGGCGCGTCGGGCGCGATCGGATAGAGGATGGTCGGCGCGTATCTGTGCGTGTTCGGGTCGCCGTATCCGCCGAAAACGATCTTTTCGCGGTAATGCTCGGCTTCGTCGGCGCACTTTTTGTACGCCGCGTCGGTGATGAGCTTCGGATACTCGTCGTTTGCGGTCGCGTCCGCGCCGATCTGCCGCCTGAACTCGCATTTCAGGATCTCGACGAACGGACCGGCGATCTCGGACGCGACCGCGACCGAGTTGATGTTGACGCAGATCTGTCCGGCGTTTAAGAGCTTGAAGAAGACGATCTTCCGCGCCGCGTCGCGCAGATCGGCGTCCTTGCGCACGATGCACCAGTTGCCGGTCTCGCCGCCCAGCTCGAGCGCG
>JAZRXB010000029.1:0-31948 GCA_045600005.1 Eubacteriales bacterium
GATTGCTCTAAGGCAATACCGCACAGTTCTGATGGTGCGATTGCGCCGTCAGATTTCCCGTCAGACGAAACAAACCCCGGATGGCATAGTAACTCCTATGCCGACGAAATTTGTACAGTATGACGGGAAAGATGCAGGCAGGCGTGCCATCAAGGCGTAAGCCGCGAATTGTGCGGTATTGCCCTAAATCATATTCAGAGTCCGTTTCAGTATATTTTCCTGTCCAACTGATGATATTCTCTAATCCAATGTAATTTAACTTGTCATATGCTGATGTATATTTGTTTTGTTTGAAAGTGGAAATATATTTTAACTTTTTAACTTTCCACTCTTCCGGAATCTCCCCAATCCACTCGATCCCGCTGTCTTTCATTGCTCTTGCCATGCTCATACCTCCCCGAACAGGTTCTTGAGGGATGCGGAAATGCTGTCCTCCAGCCCGATGATGCGGGCGAGAATGTCCTCCGACGCTTCCGGCTTCTGATATTCATAGAAATACCGCGTCATCGGGATCTCATACCCGATTTGCGTCTTCGCCCGGTCGATCCATGCGTCCGGCGCATAGGGCAGTACCTCACGGGCAAAGTATTCGTCGATGTCCTCCGTCAGCGGCACGTTCTCCGTATCGCGCAGACTGCTGTCCGCCATGGGTTTGCCTTTTTTCCTGACGATCCCGCCGTTTTCGTCCCGCTGCGGGCGTTCCACGATGATTCTGTTATAGCCGAATTCGTCGGTATCGAAAATCCTGCTTTCGCAGTATACACCCGCTTTGTCACCATAGACGCCGCCGTTTTCAAACGCACGGTAGGCAGACAGGATCAGGGCGCGGTCGCTGTCGGCAATGTCGCTGCGCTTGGTGCCGATGGATTTGCGGCGCGGCGTGTAGCAGTGGGAAGCGTCGATCAGCTGTACCTTTCCTGCACGCTCGGCGGGCTTGTCCTTATCCAGCACCCAGATATAGGTGCTGATGCCGGTGTTCATGAACATATCGGTGGAAAGCTGGATGATGCAGTCCAGCCAGTCGTTTTCGAGGATATAGCGGCGGATCTCGGAAGGTCCGCTCCCCGCGTCGCCGGAAAAGAGCGGGGAACCGTTCTGAATGATCGCCATTTTCCCTTTCGCGTCCAGCTTTTTCAGTCCGTTCAGCACGAACAGCTGCTGACCGTCGGAGATCTTCGGCAGACCGGGCGCGAAGCGTCCGTCTTCGCCCTTGGCGGCTTCTGCTTCGACGACCTTCTGTTCGCGCTTCCAGTCGATGCCGAACGGCGGATTTGGAAATGATGTAGCGGAAGGTGTAATCGGTAAACTTGTCCTCGCTTAACGTGTCGCCGAACCGCATATTGTCCGGGTTGCCGCCGCGGATCATCATATCGGCTTTGGCAATGGCAAAGGTGGAAGGGTTGAATTCCTGCCCGAAGCAGGTGACCTCCATCTCCGGGTTGATGTCGTGGATGCGTTCTTCCATACAGGAGAGCATCTGACTGGTACCCATCGCCATATCGTAGACGGTGATGTTTTCCTGTTTGCTCATATCCGCGCCGGAAACCAGCAGATCGGTCATCAGGTAAATGATGTCGCGGCTGGTGAAGTGTGCTCCGGCTTCCTCTCCGAACGACTCGGAGAAACGGCGGACGAGGTCTTCAAAAATATAGCCGCAGTCAACGGCGCTGATTTTGTCAGGACCGAGGTATCCCTTCTGGGATGCGTATTCCTTAATGACGAGGTAGAGGGTGTTGCTCTCCACCATGCGCTTGATGATGTTGTCGAAATCGAACTTCGCCAGCACGTCCTGTACGTTGGCGGAGAAGCCGTTCATGTAGTCGCGGAAATTGCTTTCGATGTTTTCGGGATCCGCCAGAAGTCTTTCAAAGGTGAACTTGCTGGTATTGTAGAACTGATATCCTGACGCTTTGCGGAGAAAGCCGTCGGTGACTGCCAGTTTTTTTACCTTTTCATATGTATCCAGCACAGCCTGATGCGTGGGCAGGAGTCAGTCGTGGAAACGCTTCACAACAGTCATCGGCAGAATAACGAGACCGTATTCGTGGGGCTTGAAAGGCCCGCGGAGCAGGTCTGCCACGTTCCAGATCATCGCGGCCTTTTCCTGTATGTTTGTACCTACTACGGTGAATTTTTCGTTTGGCATGTTGTTGTCTCCTTATTCCGGCAGCAGGGCTGCGGCTTGGTTTTTTATTCATCTTTCAGTGCTTCCGGGCTGTTGATCGTCATCGCCAACAGCTTCCCGCAAATGTCGGTGGTCTTAAGAGGATGGTCTTCATCGGTCTCTTGGCGCAGCAGCTCTATGAGCTTCAGCAGTTCATTTTCTGACAGTTTTCCCGCGGCACAGGTTATCTCCTATTTTAGGGTATGGAAATACTAATACAGTATAACACATTTTCTGCCGATTTTCAAGATTCCTGCGTAAGGATTGCCTTACGTCAGGCGCGAACTTAGTGGATTTTTCTCATTTTGATCGTTCAAATCCCTTCACACAGTCGATGTAATTCTTTGCAGAGCAAGGAAACGTATAAGTTCACCATCTTTTCCGCCTGTTTATTGGACAGCCGCATTACTCAGCATGAAGGATCACCAACAGCAGTCGGTCATGCATTAGCTTATACAATTGTCCCCACAGCGTAGTCTTGAAATCTTTTTGCTGTTTCAAGTGTCTACCCTATGGGGATTTATCAGGTTTCCTTCAAAGTGTGAGGGGCTTGTTGTGTTAGTGTTAATTAAGTATAAGAACGGTATTGTGTGAAATGTTAAAGAACTAAAATGCCGTTATCGAACGGAGACGGAAAGGCGTTGTTTCCGTAACATTTTCTGATGGATTCGAGGTTAGAAATCTGTGTCTTTTTCCGGGCGATCATGCCGTCCTTGAAAAAATACAGAATGCTGATGTAGGGATAGCAAGCTTCTTCGGCGACCAGAATGTTAGCAATGTCATTGGAAATGTCCTCCATAATATTATCACCTCCTTCTTTTCAAATTTGAGAGAAAATGCGAGTATTGCTTCTGTTTTGTCTCTCTTATGCCAGCATGATTAAGGATGAGAGCGTCATGCTCCAATAATATATCGTCATGGCGGATGAGACAATCAGGTAAAAGAACAGAAAAAATTATGGTAATTTGTGGAAATGTTACCGAATACGAAATGAAAAGCTCCCGTATGTCCGAAAACCGGACATACGGGAGCTTTTCGCTGTCTTTATCACAGAATTGTTCCGATCGTGCCGAGACCGGCGGCGTTTTTGCTGCCGATACCGCAGTAATAGGCAAGTTCGAGAAAAACGGACGGTGCGGTAAGGGAATAGCTGCCGCCGCACGCCGTTATGACCTGGCCGTGGTAACGGATCCGGCGGACATCACTCTCCGAAAAGCCAAGCACTGAAAAGCAGGGCGTTTCCGACGGCTCCTCGCCGGTCAGCGCGATGAATTTGCGGATGAGATTGTTTTCGACGATTTCGCAGAACGCAGGGTCGTCAGGTGTGAAGAAGCGCCGCGTTCCGTCCTCATCCGTCCGATAGACGGCGATGGGAGTATTCATCGAAAAACGGATGGTATCGGAGCAGAACACCCGCTCGCGCAGCTCGAAGGATTCGACCCGGCAGAAGGTCCCGCTGAAGCGGACGATGGGTTCTGCCGTGATCGAATCGACGACCGCCTGAATCATCCCGTCGTCGGCAGAGCGGATGAACCACGACACGGGACCGTCCCAGCAGATCTGACGGTCGGCGGCATGAGCGGTTCCGATGAGGTCGGAGAAACAGAAGTATTTATAAACACGGCTGCCGGGATCGTCGAAATCATGGACGTTTTTGCTCAGACCGGCGTCGGACGACAGCAGGTGGTAGAAGACGCCCTGAAGAATGCCGTTCCGGGCAAGAGGGAGGGACAGTCTGCCGCCGTCCGGTCGTAAGGAAATACAGATCTCCTGCATGGTCAGTCTCCTTTTTGAAACAGTGAAAAACCGTTATCGGATGGATAACGGTTTTTTGATAGGAAATACACGGATTGGTGGAAGTTTTAACAAGGCTGTATGTTGATATGGACGGTCTGATAGCGTTTCAATCCCCGCATGGGTGCAAGTGTTAACAGGATGATTTCACATGATTGCAGAAGAACTGCAAGAAAGTTTCAATCCCCGCATGGGTGCAAGTGTTAACGATGCAGAAACAGCATTTTACAAGAATTCGGAACGTTTCAATCCCCGCATGGGTGCAAGTGTTAACGTTGGGGCTATGGTGACGGCTGGCGAGCTTGATGCGTTTCAATCCCCGCATGGGTGCAAGTGTTAACCGAGTCGCTGAAATTGTGACGAAACGGAAATTTTGTTTCAATCCCCGCATGGGTGCAAGTGTTAACAACGCCGAACCTCACAACGACAAACACGCCGAGTCGTTTCAATCCCCGCATGGGTGCAAGTGTTAACGAGGTGAAATTATGAAAGTTGAAATCAATTACAAACCGTTTCAATCCCCGCATGGGTGCAAGTGTTAACAGTAATATTGTATCATTTATCCCGATTATTTCAAGCCTTTCGCAGAATATTTTACAACATATACGCACAATTTTAACTTAATGTTCATAGCATCATGTCTCATTCGGTGCGAAAGTCCTTCCGGACAGGCACATGGGCGGCTTGTTTTTCTCGATTCGCACCGGAAGGATCAGCTGCCGTCAGACAGCCGATCCTTCCCGGCACGTCAGAGAATGAAAGTGCCTCAGAATATGATGTCACGAGGGATCAATTCACATTTTTCGGTCGGTCTGCTGTCAGTGTCTGAAGCGAGTGAACTGTTCGTGATAAGGTAGTTTTGGAACTTGTGCTTATATTCGTTGATCGTCGAAGTTGTGACGCTGATTCCATGCTTACATTCAAGATACGCACAGTAAACCCTATCCATGACCGGCTGCTTTGCCGGCTCATCTGGTCCGCCGTCATACAGCTGACAGCACGGTTTGATATTGGCTTTTCGGATGTCGCTGACGGACCTACATTCTTCAGTGTAAAGATAATCGAGGAAGGACTTAATCATTGCGTCTAAGACCTCCTTCTCATGCATCAGCGTATATTCACAGTCACGGATGGAGAAGGAAGCATAGTCCGTATAGAACATCCTGAAATATGTCGGAACGTTGGACTTTTTATGTGTGTGAAGCAGATCAGGCATCCGGACGATCAGCGCGGCAAGCGTCAGCATGGCATCGTTCCAATCGATCATTCCATCGATGATGTTGGCGGGATCAGGAATGATGTCCATAATCTCAGTGCCATCTTCTTTGTCAAGTGTCGGATTGCCGATGATGACGACCGACGGAACGGTGTGCTTTTCAGACGGTTTGTCCGTTGAGACAAGTTCTGCCGGGATTTTGTCGTCAATTTCGGGGATATCTGTCTTCGGTTCAATTTCGGAAGTCCCCAGATCGGAGAGAACAGACGGCATTTCATCGATCGGCTCGTTTTCTTCCTGTACGTCGAACTCTTCGTCGTTTTCGAACCCGTCGTTCAGTACAGGTTCCGGTTCCGTTTCGGGAGTATCCTGATCGGATGTTTCGCCGGTCTCGGGGGCATTATCCTGACTCCAAAACTTATCGTCGCTTTCACGCCCGTCGTTCTGTGCAGAATCCGGCATATCTTTCACAGGAAAGCCATTTTCCCAGGAGTCATCGTCGCCGTTCCTGTCTTCGGGTGCTACTTTCTCGTCATCTGGCTCATAGCGTCCTTTATGAGCGTTTTCTTTGCGGTTTTTATCTTTCCTGAATTTATTCAGTTTATAACGGATATAGAAAGGAAAATTAATCAGATCTCCATTTTTCATCCGTTTAGAGGGGTCATAGGTATCAAAGGCATTTTTGCCGGTCTTTTTGTTCGGCATCAGGAGATCGGCAACATACTGTCCCAGACTGCTGTTTTCATACAGCCGGAACAGCAGAATGAGAATCTGATTCTTCAGATTGAGTTTTTCTGCATCGCTGATCGTTTCGTCTGAATAATAGCGTTCCGCCAGCTCATCGACGGTTTCCCATCGTTTATCGTCGGCGGTACCGCTTTTTCCACGGAGTTCATCGAACTCCGTGGAAAGCGTGGGCGCAGTTACAACCGGTTGGCTCATATGTCTCCTCCTTACAGCGACAGGATCGCGTCGATGACGGCTTTGGGGTTCTCGACCTTCTGGTCGGCGAGCAGACGGACGATCTCGTCCATGCGGATCAGGGCGGTCATATCATAGACAAGACCGTACCATGTGGAGTCATCCTTAGGATTAGGACGTACTACCTCGCCGTAAACGATACGGGAAATCGAGGTATTCTTCTTGATACGATAGGCATACTGCACCGCCATCATCAGGACAGTGGACTGAGGCTTGGTTCCGAAGGTCATGTCGGCGAACAGCTCGTCGTCTTCTTCCGCACAGTCGATCAGCTTCTGGAAGGAAGCTGCCTGCACCGTGACCTCCTGCGAAGGGTCGATCCGGACCTCGCGGATTTCAGGCGGGTTCAGACCGCGCAGACGGCAGACCTCGGCAAGCTGGGTTTTCAGCGTCTCGTAGTTGCTTTTTTCCGGTTCCGCATCGACGATCACCGGAACCAGTACGGTATCCTCGCCGGGTTCGACGTAGCCGGCGAATGCGCAGAGGATCGGATAGCTGATCGCAAGGTTGAGATCGAGACGGTCGTTTCCGACTGCCTTATAGCAAAAGGCGTTCAGTTTTCCCTGATGGGAAATCAGCGTGTAGAATTTTTTCATGATGGATCATCCTTTCTTATTATTGGCGGCTGATATGCCGCGAAGCTGTTCGACTGTTTTAAGCGTTCCGGATACGTGCTGATGTTCCTTCAGCGTCATATACCGCACGTTCTGCGAATCATGCCGAACCGTTCCGAGTGAATACAGGAAATCACGGATGGGACCGCGTTCGAGAAACGCTTCGGGAGCCTCTCCCCCATGCCCGAGACGTTTCTGCGCTTCGGTCAGATAAGCGCGGATATAGCCGTCGATTCCGTCGAGCGCATCCGAAGCGTCTGCTTCAAGCGAGGTGTAGAGTTTTTCAGCCTGATACAGGGAGAGCGATGTGATCTCGGTTTTCATCCGCCCGAAACCGAGCGGCTTGCAGCCTCCGATCTGCTGGTATCCGTGTTCTTTTTCCGGACGGATGGACCACAGGAGAAGCCCAAGCTCGTCCGGGTGAAGATTGCGGAATCGGATGACGCCGGAAAAGACGACGTCCTTCGGCAGATAGTTGATGTTCCTCCTTACACCTTGCTCCGGCTTTTGCAGAGGGTCGCCGAGCGCTGTTTCCGCTTCCTTCATCCAGTACCGTTTGAAGCCGTTCAGACGGAATTCCTCATTATAGTTGTTTCCCCCCTGAACATAGGCGCGGCAGAAGCTGGGCTTTGGTCCGAGCAGCACGACGGACGCTTTTTCCGTTTCTTCCGCAGTATCCGATTTCAGATCGGTAAAGGAAACGCGCGAGCGATAGGCTTCCTGCCCGACGCAGTATCCGAGCATGGCGTGCGTGTAATCGAGCGCCGCCGGCTTTTTCTGGTGTTTCGGCGGAAGTCCTTCCGTCAGCTTTTTATTATAACCGATGCGCAGGAAACGCGACATTCCGAAATAAATATGTCTGTTGTGACAGAGATAGAAGACCGGCTTTTTCTCTCCCTTTTTCGGAAGCTCCCAGAAAAAGGGATTTCCGTCACGATTCGTTCCGCGCAGTGTATTTCGTCTTGTTTCATAGTCGATCTGATAAGACAGGATGTCTTCATCGCTGATGTCCAGCCGACCGGTTCCTTCGTTCCCGAAGAGGTAGACGGAGTTCGGGTTTCCGACCTCATGTCCGGTGAACAGGATCCACGTCTGAGATTTGTATGTTTCCCTTAACCGGGAAAGATAGCGCTTCTGAATGTCGTCCAGACCGTTTTCACAGTCGATCGGGAAACTCTTCGTATAGGTTTCGGTAAAGCCGGATTCCAGAAAGTCGTCGCTGTCTCTCGGCAGACGGACAAACGGCTTTGCAAGCGGATGAATCTCATAATGCCCGCCGTTGTTATACAGAAATCCGCCCTGTGCTTTGGACTCATTTGTCCTCTGATCGACCATGACGGCGCGGTATTGTGAGGCAAGCGGTGTGAAACGCCCGTTCTGCTCTGACGTCATATCGCGGTAGTAGATCTGGATATCCTGAATGTCCTCCTCCGGACGGATGAGACCGCAGCCGAGGATCTGCATATTTTCGCGCACCATGCCGCGAACCGACGAGCCGGGCAGAGCGAAACGCCCGTCCGCCGTCTTGTAGAAGGCGTTATGATTGTCTTTTCCGGTCGAGAGGATGAGCGGCGTATCTGCCGTCATCGTAACGCCGATCTCGCCGGTCAGAAGCTCGGGTGCGATCTTATCGTGTCCGGGAAGCTCGCCGGGATCCTGATAACGCAGGATCACCTCGTCGGAGAACGGAATGAAATGATACGGTGCGATCGGCGCAGTCAGAGCAGAGCCGTAACCGCCGCGGTTTCCGCCGGTACCGCCGCGATTCCCGCCGTTGCCGCCGAAATTTCCGCCGCGATTCCCACCGTTGCCGCCGAAATTTCCGCCGCGATTCCCACCGCTGCTGCCGCGATTCCCGCCGCGATTCCCGCCGTTGCCGCCGAAATTTCCGCCGCGGTTTCCGCCGTTACCGCGCTGATGATAGTTGGGAAAGTATGCCACTCCGTTATACCTCCTTCCAGTCGGTCAGACGGGTGTACGCCGTGCGGTACTGACCGTCCTCATCCTGTTCCATTGTACGGCAGAATGTGACCGAAGCGCCGAACTTCGCGTTCCCGATCTCCGCCGTTTCATAGAGACCGACGTCGGTTTCCTCTGCGGTCAGCAGCACGAAACGGGACGCGAGATCGTCCGCAAAGAACCGAAGCTCCCGGTCCTTATCGAAAAAGCGCGCTTCCATCCACTCCTCCGGTTTCAGATCGGAGGGCGTTCTGCCCAGATGCACGTTCCCGAAGGAACGGATCAGCGCAAAGGGGAATTCCGCCGCCAGCGCAAGCGCTTCCCCGCTTTCAAGTTCAGCGGTTTTCATGCACGTCCCTCCATTTCCATGAAGCAATGAGACCGTCGTCGTCTGAAATGAGCTTTAACTTAAAATCCCGGTCAAAGCAGAGATCGGCTTTCCGCCTGTCCGGCGCTGTGATGTACAGGTTCATCTCATTAAGATACCCTCTGCCGATCGCCCAGCCGCTGCCCAGCGTATACAGCCCGAGACCGAGATCGCGCAGCGCATACAGAATGAGAAGGCATGAAACCGGCTCGTCGGGAACGGATATGTCGAACGAAACATCACAGGAGACCGGCGCTTCCGAAAACAGCGAGTTGAACAGTGTGCCGCCGGTAAAACGGTTGATCCGGATCCGCGAGACGATCCGTTCCTTCGGATTTTCCAGTACGGCGTCCGAAAAACGGATTCTGCCGGCAAGACCGTTGTCCTCCTGCTTTTTCGGTTCTCTGCCGAAAAGTGAATAGACGGTTTCTGCGGTCAGACCAAGATACTCTGCGATCGCTTCGGCGCGGGTGCGGACGGTTCCTTTCAGGGACGAACCGGGAAGAAGGCACCCATATTTTCCGTCGCTCTGCTTCTCGGACAGATTCGGCGTATAGGAGCCGCCGCCCTGCTTTGGTATGCGCGCGGAAGCCTTGACCAACAGACTGTCGGCATGACCGGTGACGTGAAACACCACGTAGTCCCGTTCGACGTCTGACGGAAGAGGGATCGTCCGGCTGTTTGCCGGCTGACCGTCAAACCATGCGCGGCGGTCCGTACTCTGCGTCATATCGTATTCGCAGCGCGTGATCCCGGTGAGCGTCATACGCCCGAACCCATTGCTTTTCTGCGCGCCGAGACAGATATCGCCGACGTTCAGCGCGGCCAGCAGCCGTTCCGTGTCTGCAGCGAGCTTTTTGCATTCTTCTTTCGTACTCAGAAGAGACAGTGTGAAGCTGCCGGTCTCGCCGCGGCAGATGTGAGCGATATCGAACTTCTTTTTTCCCTCGACCGTGCCGAGTCTTCGGTCAAGCTTGAGTCTCGGACGAACGTCCATCTGACTGCCCGCATCAAACGTCATATCGGACACGATCAGCTTCCCGTTTTTTTTCTGGGAACCGAACAAATCTTCGACAAGCGCCGGATCACGGCGGAAAAGCCATTCCCGCATGGCGCCGGCAAGAGAGCTGCCCTGTAAAAAAGGTCTTCCTTCGGAATCATACAGGACCGTTTCGGTCTCGCCGTCCGCGTTGGCAGTACGAAACGGCGCATAACAGAGAACTCTGACCTGATAGACCACGGCATATTGGAAGGTCGCGTTCATGATCTCTGTCCTCCTTTTTTCCGGCAGTAGTTGAACAGCAGGCTGAGCAGAGCGATCCGTTCGGACTCCTCCTCCTTGGCCGTGTTTGTCGGAAGCGGAACGCCGAGCAGCACAGCGAGCGGGGTATCGAAAACCGTGTTGCAGAGCTTATTAACGTCTTCGAAAAGGATTTTCATCTTAATGCCTTTTTTATCAATATTTTCAAAAAAGGCGTTGAGCGCTTCTCTGCCGCCGGATTCTACGACAGCCTGGAGAGAACCGAGCTGACTGCGTGACGGACTGTTCCGGGACCCCGTGACCTTTCCGGCGTTGCTCATGACCCAGCTGTATCTTGCGCGGCGGAAAGCGGAGGAGAGCTGTTCAGCCGTCAGCCGTCCGGGAGGAAGCTCCTGCTTTTTAGTAAGCGAAGCGATCAGGCGCGGCGGCAGGAACAGGACCGTGCCGAAGCCTTCCGCGCGGCGGACGCCGAGTCCGCGCATTTCGAGAAAACGGAGCTTTTCCAGCTGCGGCGCAGGTTCACAGGACAGGCGGAACAGACTTCCGCGTTCGTACATCGTCACCGAGGAGTCCCGGCAGCCCCATGTGCGGTTGTATGAATCACGGTCGGTCAGCGAAGCGTCGCAGGCTTCGAGCGACACAGTCTGTACGCCGAGCAGTTCAGCGAGCGTTTCACAGTCGATCCCACATGGTTCGCCGAGCCGGTCTGTCATGCAGAGCGGAGAAAGAGCGAGCATATACAGCGTCTTTTCCGGCAGCTCGTTCTCACAATACCCGTATTCGGTGATCCACGCCGGCTGTTCAACCGGACAGACTTCGGTCACGGCGCATTTGCCGAAGCCTTCGAACCGGTCGCTGCCGAGCCAGACCGTTCTGCACAGCGTTTTGCTGACGGCTTCGGAGAAAGAAGGATCGTCGAGAAAAATGTAACCGGTGAATTCCTGTTTCGCACACAGCGCGGCGGAACGGAACGGGCGCGAATTTTCCTTATCATGACCGCGCATGATCCGCATGACGTTCTCTGTCTGTGCTTTTCCGAACCTGATCTCTCCGGTCGAAGCGTCGGGCAGGCAGAAGCTGCCGAGTCCGGCGCGTTTCCAGCCTGCCGGAATGTTCGGGTCCAGCAGGACCTGATGCAGCGCGCAGGTATCGTCCTTGCTTTCATAAAAACCGCGGATGGAAGGGATCGACGCTCCTTTTTTTTCGAGAACGGGCATTGCGTCGGCAAAGCGTACCGATGCGGACAGAAGCTCACGCCGATGCTGTCTGAAGAACGTTTCGTCCTGCCGTGCGATCGTTCCGATCACCATGCCGCGAACCGTCTCGCCTGGAATGCAGGGGCAGGTTTCCAGACTGTTGTTCGTACTGCGGTTCCGGTCGGTGATGATCACGGGCAGCTCGGTGCGCAGCGTATAGCGGATTACGGAAGCGTTATTCACGACCGAGACCGGTTCTTCACTGATGGCTGTCTGCTTTGTAACTCTGCAGCAGAGCGAACCGAGTCCGCGGCTTCGCATCATGCCGCCAAAACGGATCCCGGAAACTGCGTCCCGGATGCGCCTGACGTCTCCGTCGTCACAGAACAGATATCCGACGAAGGCCAATCCCTTGCGGATGCAGTTCGCTGTGCGCAGCGTGCCGGAAGCGACGATCCCGTTGTCCAGCTTTGTAAACGTGCGCAGTGCGAAGCACTCGTCCGGGTCCGGCGGAAGTTCTTGGGAATCCGGATAAAACGCCGTGACCTGAAGACGTCTCGTCTCGTCTTCCCCGTTCCAGTCGGAGTCTCCGAACACGGCGGTCAGGTCTTCTTCCGAACCGTTCTCCCAGACAAGAAGGCTTTCATAGCTTTCGCGCAGAAGTCCCTTGAAGGTCGTGCCTTTCAGCCACGGGTATCCCTTCTCATCCGTGCAGACGGCGATATCCTCGCCTCCGGGAATGCTGTTCCCGGAACCGAACAGTGTGTCGGACAGCAGAGTGATCCGAACGGTCAGCATACTGCGGCTCATACGGTTTCCTCCTCAATAACGGTGAAGTGGTCGGACAGTTCGATCGAATCGAACAGCAGGCAGCGTTCCTTCGTTTTTCCGTCCTTATCCGGCGGGTCGACGGTCAGAAACGGTTCGGAGCGTACAAGACTGCCGAAGCTGTCGGCGATCTCCCTTTCATTCATGAAAAACTTCGTTTCGACACTGCCCTGTTTCAGAGCGCCGCGCAGCTCCTTGAGTTTGCTGCGCGCGACCTTTCCGGCAAAGCCCTTTACTCCGGCGCAGGTCCTGCGGAAAAACGCATAGGTGCGGTATTCCGACGGTACGACCGGCACGCCGTCCGGCGTTATGACGGCGACGGGACGCAGAGACAGCAGCTGGTCGTCGTCCGTTCTGTAATCCTCGCGCTGTTCATGAAGCGACGCGCGAAGCTGTCCGAAGTCGATATGACAGTCAAGCGCGGAGACCCTGCCGGAAGGGTCGAGCGACGCGCCGTATTTTTTCGCGCTCAAGCAGAGGGCTTCCGCCAGATCGTAGGTCTGATGGAACGGATATTTGACATGAACCATGGCGACGCCTGCGCAGGCCGCGTATGGCGTGCCGTCGATATCCTGTTTTTTCGAGAGCTTTTCGAGAAAGATCCGCGCCGCTTCCAGTCCGATGCTGCCGGCACAGACGAAGCATACGTCGTCTCCTGCGAGAATGACGGGACGGAGCGGGAGCTTACGGTCTTCTGAGGTCTGCGGGATGTTTCCGTCGGACTTTTCCTTTGCGTCGGCATAACGGGCAATGATCTCCGCCGTTTCCGCAAACGCGGCTTCAAAGTCGCGCTGGATGGCTTCGCTGAACTTTTTCCAGCGTTCACAGCAGACAGACCAGTCGGTCTGTCCCGCGTTGACGCGGGAGGAACGCGCGCCCATCGCGTTTCCGTCGATGTGGACCACGGCGATGAAGTTGTCGTCCGGGTCAAGCTCGGAGAAGTTCGCCGGATATTCCCAGCCTTTCGGCGGCGGAACGAGCTGACTGTCCGGTCTGAATGAAGAATCCGGCTTCTCGGCTAGCGTTCTTTTCGGGCGGAGCGTGATCGGGTCGGTCGCTTCCACGCCGATCTGCGACAGGCGGATGGACGCGGCTTTGAAGGATTTCTTGACCTCCAGCGCACGGATCAGGCGGTCGTGGTTCTGCTGAGGGGTCTCGTTTTCCCGATACGGTTCGATTTTCGCGTACAGTTCCAGACCGCAGAACTGACGTGCTGCGGTCAGCGTGACCTTTCCCGCAAAGCGCCGGGCAGTCTCACGGTCGTCGAACTGAAGGACCGCATGACCGCCGCCCGCATAGACGAGCGTCTGCTCCTGATAATCGTCTCCGCCCGCTTTTTTCAGAAAGTCGGGACCTGTCACATAGGCGATCTCTCCCGAACGCGCGGCATTCTCACGCAGCGTCTTCGCGGAGAAGATATAATTCTGCTTCTGGGCTACCTCCAGAATCATCAGCGTTTTTTCCATTCTGTCAAAACCGTCGCTTTCTGCACAAAGTCTGTGTTGATACACGTCGAATTCTGTATGATCTTCATGTTCCGATTATAACACAGATGTATCATTTTGTCAATATGTTGACTGATAACAACTTGGCGTCCCGGGAGTCCGCGGACACCAAGGACGCTGATATCATACGGAACAGCCTTCCCTGACCCGGGCGGCAGTACTGTTTATCATACCAATGCCCGGATTCTTCGAAGATGTTCCGACAGCGGACTTCACGGTGAAAGCCGCGTTGTACTGCCGGAAGGGAGAAGGAGCGATTGTTCCGATCGTTACAGCGGAAGAACCGGAGTAGTTCGGACGGACATAGACGCGCCAGACTGTGCCGGAGGAGAGCGAGTGTCCTTTCGAGTCTCTGTAAGCGTTCGATACCTTCGATACTCTGCCGGAACGGTCGGTTTCATAGGAATAAGTACCGTCGGCAACGACGCCGACATGGACATAGCCGCCGCACCCCGTGCAGCAGCAGAATACGAGGTCGCCCGGCTTCCGCTCGGTCACGACTCTGCCGCCGGCACTGAGGACGCCGATGTAAAGCTCCCTGCAGCCGCCGCAGGACGGAATGGCGTTGGTCTGACCGCAGGCTTCGGCGCATCCGCAGACAAAATCCGTACACAGCGCTCCGGAATGATCAGGATTGACTTTCGTCATGCCAAGCTGAACAGCGGCGGCGGAAACCATATCGAAGGCGGCATGACCGGTGAGGGAACAGCCGCCGGAGAAAGTACCGGTTCCGGACTGCGCGGCGGAGACGGGGAGAATGGTACAGAGGAGGAATACGCAGAGCATGAGAGCGCTGACGGAGACTGTTTTTATGACGGAGCGTTGTTTCAAAGTGCTGCCTTTCTGCCCTTATGGGCGGCGCAGGGTTGACGGCGGAACGGGAAGAGAAGGGTTGGAACGCTATTGAGGAGCCGTACTGAGAATCGGGATCATATCTGCCTCCTGTTTTCGTGCAGGGCGGTACGGTCAGCGTTTCTCCGCGTCGCCGCCGTGCCTGTCCTTGTGATAATAAATCGTCATGAGTGAGAGGAAAATCAGGCAAATTACGGTACAAAAATTATGGTAATATTTACCATGCAATTCCGCGTGCGAATCCCGCAGAAAAAGGCGTATAAAAAAGTCGTCTCTCCCGGGATTCGCTCGGAAAAGGCAGAAAATATATGGACAAAATGTTAAATTATCGAAAATATTGTAAATTATATGGCTGCTCCTCTTGAAAAACGGTGGAAAATGTGGTATGATTCCAGTGTCGACACTTACACCCATGCGGGGATTGAAACAAACTTGGTTGTGCCTAAACTCTTCTTTGCCAAGTCGACACTTACACCCATGCGGGGATTGAAACTTCCGAAGTAAATCTGTAATGAAGAATGCCATGTCGACACTTACACCCATGCGGGGATTGAAACTTATTATCAAGATTGAAACTTATTATCAATATTTGCCTGTTGCAATCCAAGAGTCGACACTTACACCCATGCGGGGATTGAAACTAGAATCCAAAAACATAGTACAATCTGGATGCATAGTCGACACTTACACCCATGCGGGGATTGAAGCATCTGTAACTGAACAGAAATTTTTCCATTTAGATAGTCGACACTTACACCCATGCGGGGATTGAAACATATCTGCGATTCGTCGAGACAGTACGGCACCGAGTTGTCGACACTTACACCCATGCGGGGATTGAAACAGAATCTGTTCACCGCTGAACCAATAATGGTCGAGTCGACACTTACACCCATGCGGGGATTGAAACTTTGTTCAACTGTGAGATAAAATTAAATAACTCATGTTAACACTTGCACCCATGCGGGGATTGAAAAAACGTCCAAAAAATCGTATAAAACGTTAACACTTACACCCATGCGGGGATTGAAACTCATCTGTCATAAGTTCAAACATAGGTATTTGTCATGTACCGATCTTTCCACCCATCCGGGGATATTCCATCAAAAAAAACCGTTATCCAAGCGATAACGGTTTTTTACTGTATATTTATCATGAACCCTGCCCGGATAGAAAAGCTCCCGCACCTTCGAAAGATGATTCGAAGGTACGGGAGCTTTCTGTTTTGAATTCAGGAGCTGTATTTCCGTTCGATGTAATTCGCGGCTGTCGGAATGGCGTTGAGGATACTCTGCTTCAATTTGTTTTCGCTCGACGGGTCGTTCTTCAAGGCGCGGTAACGCTCCTTCGTCATGCCGATCAGGTCTGCCAGTTTTTCCATACACTTGCGGATATCCTCGGCGTTGGTCGGATGAGCGAGCCCGTTGCGCGTTTTCCGCAGCTTCTGATAGACGTCCAGAAACTTCGCGCCGATCGAGTCGGGCGGCATATAAGCGTTCCCGACCGCCAGACGGAAGATCTCGTTGTGCTTTGAGTCGGTATGCAGATCATCATATCCGCACAGCCCGGACAGATAATCGAGAAAGGCTTCGCTCAGAATGAGCGCGGCGGTCTGTTCGTGATGGGATCTCAGATGCCGTTCTGCGAGCGCGCAGCTCAGAAGGAACCGGTCGCCGCGCAGCTCATAGAAGGTCCGGTCGATATCACGCAGGATGGTATCGATCAGGAGACGGAGCGCAGGAGAATTCTCCGTCGTATCATGGACTGCGGCGTGACATTTTTCAAGCATTCGGACGAAATCCTCCGGGATGCCTGCCATGATCGTTTCATTAAAGCCGTTCAGCGCCTTCCGTTCGCTTTTATTGAAATGAAACAGGGCATCGTCGGTCTGATCGATCAGCTCGAGCAGACCGTGGACCGTGCCGAACCGGCGGTACTCGTCTGCCGCTTTCATGCAGTCGATCATCGAAAGCAGGGGTTTGATGCTGATCACCGGCGCGACGCCGCCGTTTTCCCTTGCGGCTTCGAGCATTCCGTAGCTCACGTCGGTGATCGTGACATTGCGCCCGAGCACGTCCCGGCAGTAATTGAGCGCGATCATTTCGTAGAACGGCAGGGAACGGAAGGAATGCGTGACGTCGAATATGATCTCATCGCCGTCCTGAAACTGCTCGCTGAGCTTTTGGATCCGGTACAGATTCTCCTGCATTTCGAGCGCGCTGCGTCCGTAATTGAGCACGCAGACGTCAAGACAGCGTTCGTAGAGCGATTTTTTCAGTTTTATGAGCTGCTTTTCCGCATCTTCGGGACGGATGACGGAATGATCAGGTTTCTCCATG
Organism: Eubacteriales bacterium; assembly: GCA_045600005.1. Lineage (GTDB taxonomy): Bacteria > Bacillota > Clostridia > Oscillospirales > CAG-272 > Flemingiibacterium. Next base: position 17,077 of record JAZRXB010000029.1, read on the forward strand.
AGTGCGCGAAGCTCGGCGAGATAGTTCGGATCGGTCGCTGCCGTTTTGAACCACGTGTTGAGCGAAGGATCGGTGACATACTGATAAAACGCCGCCCAGTCGCTTCCGGCGGTTCCGAGCAGGACGATCTTATCTATCTTAAAAAACTGATACAGAGCAAAGATGATATACGGAGTCGGGACGGTATTCACACGGTCCTGCCCTTTTCCGTAGAGACAGCTGCGGTATTCATAACGGCCGGTATCCGAATGATAGACGCCGGTCCCAATGGATGAGATCAGAATGCGCACGGCATAATCCTCCTGCAAATTATCTATTTATATTATAACTATTATAACATATCCGGTACTGATGTCAAGGAATAAAATGTGAATAATCGCGGCGGAACCGCCCGTTTCATCCGAACATGAAACGGGCGGCTTTATTTGTCAGGAGCGGTTTTCCCAGAAGGAGGCGTACTGTCCGGCGGCGGCAAGCAGCTCGTCATGCGTGCCGCATTCCGTGATCCTGCCGTGATCCATGACCAGGATCAGATCGCAGCCGCGGATGGTGGAGAGCCGGTGTGCGATGATGAACGTGGTGACGCCTTCGGTTTCACGGAAGACCGTTTCCTTGATGCTGCGTTCCGTCACAACGTCGAGGTTGGAGGTTGCTTCGTCAAGGATGATGATATCGGGACGTCTCAGAAGCGCGCGTGCCAGAGCCAGCCGCTGCCGCTGTCCGCCGGACAGATCGGAAGCGTTCTCCGAAAGGACGGTATCCAGACCCATCGGAAGCCGTTCGACGAATTCCTCCGCCTGTACCTTGCGCAGCGTTTCTCTCAGCGCATCGTCGGAAACGGGTTCGCCGTCCATGACGAGGTTGTTTCGGATCGTGTCGGAGAAGAAGAACGGATTCTGCTGGACCCATGCGATCTTGGAACGGATCTCTTCCGGACTGCCGTCACGCAGATCGCGTCCGCCGACCGTGATCGAACCGCTCTCGGGACGGACAAACGCGGACAGGAGTTTCATCAGCGTCGTCTTGCCGCTGCCGGATTCGCCGATGACCGCGACCCGCATTCCCTGCTTTACCTTACAGGAAAGATCGTTGATGACGGCTTCGCGGTATCCGTACCGGAATGTGACGTTCCTGAATTCCACATCGCCGCGCAGCGAGAACGGCGTTTTCCCATCCTTCTGCTTCGAAGCCGTTTCGGTCGGCAGCTCGAGAACGTCGTTCAGACGTTCCGCCGCTGTCGCCGCGGTCTGGATCGTGGGCTGAAGCTCGATGAGATTCCGCACCGGGTCTAAGAAGTAACCAAGGACAATGTAGAACGAGATCATGGAACCGACGCCGATCGTTCCGTTCATACAGAGACGATTGCCGCCCCAGAGGATCGCAATGACGCCGGCCGAGGCGATGAACGAGATCAGCGCGTCCTTGACGGAGAAAATGAAGGAGCCTTTCATGAAGTTGCGCGCTGCCCGGTCGAACAGAGACTGCGTTTTCCCGGAGGACTTGTCTTCAAGACCGTATGCCTTGATCGTTTCGATCCCTTCAATGGATTCTTTCAGGTGGGAGGTCATCAGCGCAGAGTTTTCCATAGCGTTCATATTGACCTCACGGATAGGAGGACGGAAACAGAGAACCACAGCTGCATACGCAGCCATCATGAACGCCGCGATCAGGAACAGCGGAACGCTGATGCTGCACAGGTATGCGCCGAATAAGACCGCCATTGCCGAGTCGATCAGAAGGGTCAGAACGGAGCCGGACATTGCGTCGCGAATATCGGAAGCGTCGCTGAAACGGCTCAGGATCTCGCCGCTCTTTCTGCCCTGGAAGAACCCGAGCGGGAGACGGATCAGATGACGGAAGAAGTCAAGCGTCAGCGACCGGTCCATGTTCCGCGACATCCTGGCCAGCATCCGGTTTCGCAGAACGGAAAGAACGCTCTGAAAGAGATAGAGAAGGAGGACGGATACGCAGAGAACATCAAGACTTGAAAAGATCGTTCCGATGAAGGCTGCCGCCGACGAAACGGAAGTACCGTCGGTGCGGATGAGGGAATTGACGATGGTTTCAAACACCGTGGAACCGAGGAGGCTGACGGCGCTGATCAGAAGCGAAACTGCCGTAACTCCGGCGATCAGCTTTTTCTGCGACGTGATCAGACGGAGATATTTCTTCATGACGCCGCGGTTTTCACTGCCTTTCCGGAACGATTCTCCCGGACGCAGAGAGATCAGATACCCGGTCCAGACGTTCTGAAACAGCTCGACCGGGTATTTCATTCTGCCGTGCCCCGGGTCGCGGACGGAGACAGATTTCGGACCGACGTTGTCGACGACGATGAAATGCTCATATCCTTCTGCGCTGATGATCCTTGCGATAAAAGGATATCGGATCGTTCCTTTTGCGAGTTCATCGGTCAGTTCCTGATAGGTCCCCTCCATCGTGACCGCGTTCAGACCGACCGCTTCGGCTCCTTTGCAGACGCCGTACATACTTGCGCCGTTCTGGTCTACCTGGATCAGCTGACGGCATCTGACGAGCGGCAGCTTCAGCCCGTAGTACCATGCGGTCATGGCAAGGCAGGCGGCGCCGCAGTCCTTTTCGTCATGTTGAAGAATCAGGTGCTTTTTTCCCATGTTGAACCTCCAAATGTGTCAATGTTTATAGGTTGAAATGGTAGGTAAGGTGTTCTGATAATATATCGTAATCAAAAATGAGGTTGTCAGGTAAAACTGGAGAGAAAAATTTCTAAGGGAGCGTAAGGAAACGCGTCAGGAACGCAGCAGAAGGACGACCAGGAGAGAAAGAGTCTCCCGGTACGATGATGAGAAGATGGTTTATTTGATGGTGTTGTAAAGGAACAGAGGGAAGGGAAAGCGAAGGAAGAACCGGGAAGGTTACATTGCCTTCTATAAATAAGTCGTCATAAGAGGAAAGGAAATCAGGTAAAGATGGAAAAATTCACAAAAAGTTCATAAAGAGGCGGGAGGTTGTTTCCGGGAGAGTGAATCTCCCGGAAACGGTGATCAGGAGCGGAAGCTCAGGTATTAGAGACAGGGGATACCGAACATATGAAGGACAGTACGTACCTTCATGTATAAGGATCCGGTCATCTGAGCGACCTCTTTGGTATGCTTGGTCAGGACGTGGAGGGACTTGGCTGCGTAGGAGTCGCCGACATTGCACTTGCATTTGGTGCAGTAAGCGCCGCCGCCAAGGGACATAGCTTCGGAGCTGCTGACGGTTTTCATAGATGAAAAACCTCCTTGAAAAAGATTTTGATGTAAAGGAACAGAGGGAAGGGAAAGCGAAGGAAGAGCCGGGAAGGTTACTGAGGGAAGACCGGGAGAAGAAGTGTCTCCCGGTTCAATGATGAGAAGGCGTTTTACTTGATGAGACCGCCGAGCCGACTGCCAAGGCTGATCAGGGACCAACCGGCGTCCCAGAGGCTTTTGAGAGTCCGGTTTGCCTTGAAGCATCCGGAGGAAAGAGCGTGCCAGTAGACGGAGGCATAGCTGCCTGAGACGTCGTGGCAGAAGGGGCAGGTGTAGGTCTTGCCTGCATTTACGGAACGGGATTCGGATTCAGATAAAACTTTCATAAATAACCTCCAATAGTTATTCGGTTCAGTTGTTGAAGCGGTGCGTGAAGCGGTTCCTGATCATATATCGCATCCAGAAACGGGGTTGTCAGGTAAAAACGGAGAAAAAATGAAAATTCCTTAAGGAAATGAAAGAAAACGTCGGGAAGGTTTCCTTGAGAAAGCAGAAAATTACTTGCCGAAGTTGATCAAGCAGAAAAAGAAGCGGATGAATAAAGCGAACAACTCTATGACAGAGTTTCTAAAAAGATTTCCAAAATGAAAAAAGCCGAACTTCTGAAAGCTCTTTGGCAAGTTTTGACGGAAGCCCCCGAGTTGGTATTCAATCGATTTGTAAGAGATTATTTGGATTAAATGATTATCCGCGCGCTGATGTCACGTCAATCCCTGCAAGCCCTTTTCTTTGTCCAGTCTGACCACATATTTCTATGACAAATTCCGGGAAACTTGTTTTGATTAAGTATAAAGGCAATGACCGTGATAACAGCGACAGTGAACGCAAGTTGAAACTGGGGCGGAAATGGCAAGCGCAAGCCGGTCCAAACTACCGATACTTTATGGTGTTTAAGAACCGTGATTTCGGCATTGACGGTGCCTATACACTGGATCATTTTGTGGATGTAATGAAGGAACTGTAAGATAATCAATTATTGTGTAACCGCTCAGTTCCCCGTAACATGATCCCCAAAGGAAGCCGCCTCCGGCAGCTTTCAATAAGACAGTAACAGCACATTCTGGCATGGGGCAGCTGTCAGGTTGCAGCGCAAAAGAGCAGACATATCTGAGGATAATCCCTCAGATATGCCTGCTCTTTACGCTGAGATCCGTCGGGCGGCTGCGCCGCTTCCTTTCACAGATTGATCAGGATCAGCGCCGCGAACGCCATCAGTCCGCCGGTCACGCATCTTCCATTGATCCTTTCGTGAAAGAACACCGAAGACATGATCATCGACAGAAGCAGGATCCCGCCCTGTGTCAGCGGGTAAAGCTCCGCCGCAGGCAGCAGCTTCGCCGCCATGGTGATGAACAGCGAATTCAGAAACATGGCAAGCGACATGAGAGCGAGATAGACGGTCAGTCTGAAAAGGTCCTGCTTCTTCGCTCCGCCGCCTGTTCTCGCGCCGTTTCCGATGAAGATCATCAGAAAAACAGCGGCCAGCGCGAAAAATGAAAATACATAGGTATAAAAATTGTAGATATATGCGCTGTCTGCGCTCTCATAATTGAAAATCTTCTGACAGAACGATCCCGTTCCGTTCGCAAGACCGCAGAGAATGAGGACGGATAACGATCGGAACGTCAGCTTTGATTTTCCGATCGCGGTATTGTAGGAGGACATGACATATGCCGCGAAAAAGAGAAGAAGCACTCCGATCATATGCTTCCAGGTCAGCGGTTCGTGATAGACGATCCGGCACCCGGCAAGCGGGACGGATACTCCGAGCGTCAGAAATATGTCGACCATCATATACGCCCCGTTTCTGACGGCAACGAGCCAGCCGGATACGAAAACCGCCGTCGAGATTCCGGCGGCCGCCGCAATGGCGATCGTTGTTTTTTCCGCCCGGAAGCCGCTGAATTCGGGGCGGCACAGGAGGATCGCCGCGCCGATCGGGATACACAGCAGCATTCTGATCGTGCAGAAAAGGATCGTTCCCTGAAAGGACTCTACGATCCCGCTTGTTTTTTTGCCGCACCAGCCCTTGATCTCATTCATCACAAGCGCGGCGATACACAGAATATAACCCATAAAAAACCATGACCTTCACTCAATGAAAGTTCGCTGTCCGATACTGCGGCGTACCCTGTCTCCCGACAGGGTACGCCGCAGCAGGAGATTCAGAATATGTCCCGATGACGGCGGCAGTCGGGAACAGGATGGGGAGAATTGACGTTTCTTCGCTATTTTGTCAGAGCTTCGATCGTTTTGTTCATTTCTTCTTTTATGACCTGTTCCTTCGCCGCGTAAGCGGAGGAGAATTCCGCGTTATTCTTATCGGCAAAGCTCGAGAAAAAGTTGACCAGTCCTCCCCAGTTGTAGATCGAAGCAATGTCGTAGGATTTGGACGCATTGATCCGATTCAGCGTTTCGAGCGATCCTTCGTCGCGGGTCAGCTTGTCGCCGATCGTCTTTTCAACGGCCGCCGGCGTGACATATTCCATCCCATAGCAGCCGAGCGCTTCCAGAATGATTCCCGACCGTCTGATTCCGTCCGCGTCCGTATACGGGATCATCTCAAACGTGTCCCAGTTGTCGCAGGTGACGGAAATATAATCCTCCTGCGCTTCATCATATTTGGGCATCGGGAGCATACCGAAATCGATCGCCATATCCCGCAGATCCATGGCTAAGAATTCCCAGTTGAAGTGGAAAAGTCCGCGTCCGCTCTTGAAGCTCGGCAGGACGAGATTATAGAATACATCGCCGCTGTAATTCTTGTTTTTCGGCGACGCGAGAGACGAATTATAGTTATGGTTGCCGTCGCGGAGCATTGTCTGGACTTTTGTCATGATATCGGCGCTGTGTTCGGAATACATATTCAGCTCCGGAACATCCGAGGCGTTCTTTTTTGTGATGTCAAAGCCCGCCGAGCGTACAAAATACACAAGACTTGTCGCCGATCCCATGAGTCCGAGACGGTCGGTATCAATGTGGATCTCGCTGTCGCCGTCCAGATCGTAAGATACGGCTTTGGACATATCGTACATCGCGTCAAGCGTCCATTTTCCGTCGCGGACAAGCGCATAGAGGTCGCCGAGCGAATAATCGTCCGCCATCTGTTTATTGAAATAGATCACGGCAGTGGAAAGATGGTGCATCAGCGCCGCGTCTCCGGTGACGGTGTACAGCCGGTTGTTCAGCGAGAATTCTTTCACCGCGCTCTGCTCCCACCATACATTGTTCAGATCCACTGGCTTTTCCGACAGGAAATCGACAAACAGGTCGCTGTGCGCGAGAAATTTATTGATGTACCATGCGTTGCATTCGATAAGATCAAACTCACGGTCGCCTGCAAGCAGACTGTTGATCACGTTAGACGGATCGGAAACCTTATAGGGGAAATAGAGGAGCTTCACGTTGTATTTTTCGCTCACCTCAGCCTGTCTTCTGTAAAGCGCGTCGTCCATGACGTCTCCGGTCTCTTCCTCCTGTGTATAGGCGTTTTTCCGAAGGATCGCCCATGATCCATCCTCGTTTTCACGTCCGGCAATGGTAAACTCAGCGCCGCCGAAATCTTCCTCCGGAAGGATATACCCCGCCGTTTCATCTCCGCCGGATTCCGCAGAAGAAACGCTGTCCGCCGTGGAGACGTCCCCGCCCGTTCCGGATGAACAGCCGCAGCTTGCCAGCACTGCGATCAGAAGGAGCCATGACAGTTTCCGTTTCATTTTTCTTCCTCCTATTTGTTATATTGTTTTCAGAAGATCAAGCACGACTTTTCCCATAGCTTCGGGATACCGTTCCTTATCGGACAGTCTGAACATACGGATCCCGGTGTCCGCGTCCGTATCCATCCAGTCGAGAAGTCCGTTTCGCTGACAGGTCACGCTGACCGGCGTGAAAGCAAAGAGCGGTTCTTCCTCCGCGCCTTCCTCCGCAAGTCTGCCGTCTTTCGTACATACAAGTCCCGCCGACAGAAGGAATCCCGGCGTGCTCCACATCTGACGCTTTTTCTGACACCAGAAATCGAGCCGTTCGCGGTTTACGCCGCCCTGAACATAGCTCAGCCAGCCGCCCTCACGGACATGGTCGAACATATAGAGAAAATAATTCTGAAGTCCGGGCGACAGGTACGGCAGATAATCCTTCTGATCGATCTCGTAGTAATTGGCGCGTTCCGTCACATGATACGGGTATTCGATCCGCTCAAAGCAGGGCGACCAGAAGATATCGCAGGGAATCTCGAATACTCTGGAAAAGGAATAGGGTTCCAGCGTGACGTTGTATTCCATCGGGTCCTGCGGTCCCCATGTTCCGGCGTTCAGGAAAATGCGCACCCGTCCGCGCCTGAAAAGCTCAGGGCGCATTCTGGCGGCAATGACCACATCGCGGCATGAACCGGTCATATGGATATCGACCGGGTATTCCGAGCGTTCGAGGACCGACAGCATGAGATTGATCGAAGAGACCATATGCCCTTTCGCCGCCGCACGTTCAAGGTCTTCATCGGACGCGAGCGGGGCGTGAGAACCGACTCCGACCGGGACGAAGCTGGCGGTCAGGTAATTTAACTGGGAAACCGATTCGATCGACGGGTCGCCGAATCGGTCAAACCAGCGTTGTCTGCCGGGCTTGTCCTCATCGCAGAGGATCCCCGCCAGTTCGATCCGTCCGGCCTTGTGGAGCGCAAACAGCGTCGCAAGGTTCCAATGATCGTTGGGATCATTGTGAGGATGATAAAGATCAGTGGTCAGAAGTACGGTGTGTTTCATTTTTTAGTTCACTTTCTTATCTTCTCTTGCAATTTTTCGTGTTCGGATGTATAATATGGTCAGCGGATATGCGATCTGGGAAAAACAGAGCTCAGCGCTTTTTCCGGCTCTGCTTGCTTATTATACCATAACAGAAGTGCAAAGACAATGTAGGATATGGGAATTTATTGGTACGATTTGATTAGCCGATTGTTAATTGCTTCAAGGTAACGAACGTTATAATAAAATCCGTTTTTATGTCGGCTTTGCCGACATAAAAACACCTCTAAGGCGAGCCAGGGCGAGCCCTCGCGCCGATATGGGGATAGCTGACAAAATAAATTTTGTCAGCCGCGATAAGCGCGAGTACCGATTGTAAAACGTAGTTTTTCAATCGACTATACGATTTGATCGAAAGGAGAACGAACTTCATGCATGATCAGCCCGATCTGTCATCACTGCTCAACGCCCGTTTTGCCATCCAGCATCTTGTTATCCGCACGGGATACGACACGCCGGATCATTTTATCTGTCCGAAAGGACTTCGTCCATGGAGCAGATTTTTCTGTCTGCAGAACGGGACGGTCGTTTTCCATACGGATGACGGCAGGGATTTCACCGTCTTCCCCGGAGATATCCTATATCTTCCTCACAACATCACCTATACCTCCGGATGGATCGAGAAGGAAAACGGATGGTACTATTCGATCGAATTCATCCTGACCTCCGCAAAAAGTCCCGCGCTTGTATTCAGTGAAGCTCCCCTTGTCGTCAGCCGCGGCGCCGACCCGGAATACAGTCATATGATACGGGAGATGTACACCGCATGGAACGGCGGAGCGGCCGGGTACTGGATGAGATGCTGCGAGCTGTTTCTGCGCTTCATGCAGATGACGGCAGGAAGAATCGGCTGCTATGGGCATAACGATTCCTGCGGACTGATCCGCGAGGGGATTCTGTTTCTGGAAAGCAACTATACAAAGGATGTCACGACCAGTCAGCTGGCCGGGATCTGCAGCATGAGCGAATCGAATTTCAGAAAGCTGTTTCGGAAATACTCGGAGCTTTCCCCGATCGCCTATCGGAATCTGCTCAGGATGAAGCGTGCGAAGGAGCTTCTGGAGACGGGACTGTACACGGTCAATGAGGCGGCTGCGATCGTGAATGTCAGCGACCCGTTTTATTTCAACAAAATGTTCAGACGGCACTTCGGCATTCCGCCGAGCGGCGTCATACCGGGATCTCCGCGACGATAATACAGTAAAAATATGTCAGAAAATGCTCACAGTACACCAAAATCCCTGTCGGGAAGACTGTTCCACCCAACACCGAATTGACGAAGATGTCATTCTGACGCTGATAAAGGAACTACTGAAATCCATCGCCGACTACGCTCATACCGACAGATATGAATTTGTCCTTGCCGTCAACGAAGCCCTGTCCGCTCATCAGACCGCGGACTACAAGGACAAGAATGAGAGAACGAGTTTGTCGAGAAAATCCTCGTCCATGAGCGCGACAGGAAAGGAAGCAGACAGACCACGCAGGAGATCGAGGTCTACTTCAACTTCATCGGCAGATTCGTTCCCTCGGAATTCGTCAGGGAGCCTACGCAGGAGGAACTGGCAGAAATGGCGAAGATCGAGGTGCGCAGGGATCGTCTCCATCGGAATTATCTCAGACGCAAGGAAAACGGCAAGCATCAGGCATACGCCGACAGCATCAAAGACCGGTTGAAAAAGGAAATGGACGAAAAAAAAGAGGCCATCCGTGCCGAAGACATTGTCCGAGGCGTATTCGTTCCGGGTGGCATGATGCCGAAGCTCGAACCGCAGAGCGCGCAGAGAGGAGCTTGACCGTGAAAATCATCTTGAAAGTGATCCTGCTCCCGCTGCTCCTGCCGGTCATCCTGCTTCAATGGGTGCTGACATTCCTCACCGCTTGCTCCGAAATCGTGTTCTTGCTGTTCGCCGGAGTCTTCTTCTTTACGGCTCTTTTCGGGCTTTTCACGTTCACGGAGGGAGGGAACTGCTCGGAACTGTTGATGAAACAGCAAAATGAAAACCGGAGACTGACCAGGATACGGTTGTTCTCCGGTTTTTGTTATGTTTTCGACGGATTTCAACCCGGTCGGAAAAAGGTATGTTACTGCCGGTGTTCCTCATTGTAAATATCGTGTTCAACGTCTGTCTGCTCCCACGGATTGGTATGCAGGAGGGTCAGGCCGCTGTCCAGACGTTGGCAGAGCGTCATGGTCGTTCCCATATATCTGCGGAACAGCCGCTCAGCATAGCGGATATCGTGAATACCGACCGCCGCACACAATGCCGATAGCTTCTCCTCGGGATAGCGGTTCATCAGTTCCCGTATTCTCAGAATGCGAAAACGGTTCAGATAGCCGATGATGCTGATACCAGAGCCTTTTTTGAAAATATTGGAAAGATAATTCGGCGAGATACCGAGAGAGGCGGCGATCTCGGGTACGCGGATGCTTTCGGAATAATGGTCGCGGATGTAAGATTTTGTTTTGTAAATGTAAAAAGAAGCGCCGGCTTCCTCCTGACACGGCATTTCGGGATGTTCCTGTGCCAACCTTTCCCGGACGACCTCATCCAGCCATGCAAGCAGTTCATACCATCCGGCAATGCAGCGGATATGTTCCGAAGGCGTGGAACGGTAGTAATGGTGCAGGATCATGCGTATTCTTGCCGCGGCATTCTGAGCATCCTTCTCCGAAAGCTGCATGATCTCGGGAAGCAGGAGAGCAGAATCAATCTGTTCATCAAGCAGGATACTGTCCCGGTCAAAGTCGTTTCCGGTTTCATGCCGTGTCAGCTCGAAGCTCGAAAGACAGACTGCGACCGAGAAAAGAGTACCTTCCATTTTGTCCTGAACGTCGGTCTTTTCGGCAGTATGGGAGATCACGTAGCAGTCGTCCGGCGTAAACAGTGTGATGCTGTTCGGCTGCAGGATATGCGTCCCGTACCCATCCTCCAGCGTATAGGTCAGTTTTGTGTTCAGAGTCAGCTCCAGCATATTCTCCCGATGGTCAATAATATTCCGTTTTGTCTGATCGGCGAGGACAGAGGTTGCACAGGCAAAGCGCAGTTCCGGCTGCGAATGCAGTTTCAAACGATAAAACACCATCGCTTTATTCTCTCTTTTCCAATGTATCGTCCCGGACAGCACCTGCCGTCCGCATATCAGTATACTACGAATTCCCGGTAAAATCAAGAATTCAGATGATATTTGCAAAGAATCGTCCACTTTTCAGAGAATCGTTTATTGACAATTCATCCGATGACGTTTATAATGAAATCAGTCGTCGAATGATCGTCAGACCTGAAAGGAGAAAACGTAATGATTTGCAGAAACTGTTCAGATATGAATCCTCCGAAAACGATCCGTGTATACCTGCATCCGCCGCTGAGTGAACGGATCATACTGCTGAGTCCCGATTTCAGAGTAGCCGATCTGGAGCTGTCGGGAAAGAAGGGACACACCGGTCAGTGCGCCACCGGATTTCTGATCCTGCACGGTGAAGATATGCAGGCGCCGGATTACCGCGAGGTGCGCTTTTCACCCGTTCAGGGAGGACTTCCGATATACTGCCTTAACAGCGGTTCGGATACCGGCACGCTGCTGTCCATGGAAGCGTTCAGTTCTTTCGGCCGTGTTCCGGTAACCTATGCCCGCATCACGGTCACAAACAACAATAATTACGCCATTCGGGATTCACTCGGACTGCTGCCGCGCTCACACGGCAGCGACAATGCTTTACTCGGTTTTCTTACCACGGGATACAGCGTATACCGTCCGAATTTCCGCAATTGGCTGACCTTCAGAAGTGAATATCGTATCGACGGTCAGACCGCGCATGATCCGTCTTCCGGTCTTCGTTTGGCGGATGCCTGCTGGCGCTGGGTGACCGGAGCGGAACAGCCGGTTCTTCATGAAGCGTATGATTACTTCCGCACCGATTTCAGACTGGAACCGGGCGAGAGCCGCAGCTTCGATCTTTGCTTTACGACCGGCAGTCTGCCGGATACGGTCGAATATGACCGTGCAAGAACCGAGGCCGTGCGCAGATGGGAGGACGAGCTGAAGCCGTTGGAGCTGTGGCCGGATACCGACGCGCCGCGTATCAGACATATGTACCGCCATCTGGCTGCCCAGTGTCTGCAAATGCTGGCACACTATGAAGGAAGCGACCTGATCACGCCGCGGCAGGGAGACATCGGCCGGTATGTATGGCCGTGGGAGGCTGCCAATATGCTGACGGCGCTCGACCGTGCCGGATTAAGAAAATACACCGGCGAAGCGTACCGGTATTTTATGGAAAAATGGCTTGTCAGGGAAGGCGGCGACCGCGGCAAGGTCATGAGCAATCACCAGCAGTGGGGCAACCTGAACGGATCGCTGCTCTGGGGGATCTCCGATCATCTTCTGCATACCGGAGACCGTGCGGAATATGAACGGTTCAAACCCGATCTGGAAATGATGCTGGAATGGGTGGAAAGGGAACGTCACCGCGGAGACAATATTCCGGAATGCCGGTATAAGGGAATTTTCCCGACAGGCAAGGGTTCCGACTGGACACAGCTTGCCCAGCACTGGTGCTTTACCGATTCACAGAATCTGTACGGCGAGGAAACGATGGCGAAGCTCTACGCGCATTACGGAGACGAAAAAGCCGCCTATGTACAGTCCTGCGCGGCGGATTACCGGAAAACGATGCTGAACATCATGGCAGAGCTGTATGCGGGGCATGAGAACGATAAGAGTTATCTCCTGCCGCACCAGCTCGGGGTACCGTTTGAAGATACGATGACCTACTGCTGGTACATCTGCGGCGCGCCGTATCTGATGTTCACCGGACTTATCTCCTCAGATTCGCATATGTTTGAGCAGATGGAAGCCTATTTCGACGAACACGGTATGTTTGAAAACGGGCTGGCCGGACGCATGACCAGTCTTTCTTCCAATAATTACGGTCTGTACGGCGACGTATATTATACGGTCAACGGCGAGATGATGTGGATCAAGGCATGGAAAGAGCGCGGCGAAAACGAAAAAGCGGAATGGATGATGCGCGCTCTGATGCGTTACGGGATCACGAGTGAATTCATCGTAGCGGAACGGTATTCGCCGCTGGAGGAATGGTACTCCCCGTGGACGCCGAATGCCAGCAGCAGCGGGCGGCTCATGCACGTTCTGCTGGATTATTACGGCGCAGCGAAGCAATAACCGGACGAAGAACAGAGAACAAAATAGATTCAGGAGGAATGGAACATGCGTACACGATTTCTGAAAAAAACGGCGGCCCTTCTGCTGTCCCTGATTCTGACGGCAGGTACGGTCGGCTGCCTCGGTCAATCCGCGGATACGACAGAGCATACCTCAGCTCCCGTTACGGAAACCGAGCCGGCCGATCCGCTCGGCGACATCATGAAAAGCCTTCCGGACGCGGATTACGAAGGGTATGTGTTCCGGCTGATCGGAGCGAATTACATCAGTGCGGAAGCAAGTGCGCAGCAGATACCGGTCGATGAACTGAAAGGGGATCTGGTCAACGATTCCCTGTGGGAAAGAGATAATATCGTCGCGGAAAAATACAATCTGAACTTCGAGTATCGTCTGATAGACGACGCCACCGAGATCGTCGATACTGTACGGAAATCCGTTCAGGCAGGCGATGATGACATCGATATGTTCTATTCCAATATTGTTGCCGTTCTTCCGTTGGTCAGCGGCGGATTTGTGATGGATTTCAATACGCTGCCCAATGTTGACCTCGACAAACCGTGGTGGAGTCAGTATGCCCGGCAGGATATGACGATCGACGGAAAGTATTTCTTCGCGCTGGGAGATATTACGCCGCGTCTGTATTCCTCGCCGTATATCATGATGTTCAACAAGAAGATGGTGGAGGATTATCATCTGACGTCACCGTACAGTATGGTCAGTGACGGAACATGGACGTTCGGGAATATGACCGCCATGCTGAAGGATGTTACCAGCGATCTGGATGGAAACGGCGTTCTGGATTATCATGACCGATTCGGAATGGCCTATGAAAACTGGTCTTCTTTCAGTTATTACATCGGCTGCGGTCAGCATATCACGGAGAACAAAGGCGGTTCGATCCGGTTGATCCCGGACAGCGAACTGTCGGTCGGCGTCATTCAGATGATACAGGATGTACTGACCAATACGGATTATTCGCTGAACATCCAGAAGCTGGAATTATCCGATTTCAACGCGGTATTCGGTGAAAATCGCGCATTGTTCTTCAACACGGTCATTTCGACTGTACCGAATTTCCGAAACATGAATACGGATTTCGGTCTGCTCCCGCCTCCGAAATATAACGAAGCGCAGGAACAGTATTATGTATATGCGCAGCCTCATGCAGCAGCGGCCGCATACATACCGGTCAGCGCATCCGATGCGGATCGTACCGGCATGATCGTGGAAGCACTCGGTGCCGCCGCCCTGCATACGACCACACCGGCATACTATGAGCTGACGCTGAAAACGAAAATTTCGCGTGACAATGAATCGGCGGAAATGCTGAACATCATCTTTAACAATGTCATCTGCGATCTGGATTTCACCTTCAACTGGGGCGATTCCCGTACCGTTCTGCGTGATTCGATGATAACCGATAAGGATTTCATGTCTTCCTATGAAGCCATCCGTGAAAAAGCGGAAAAGGAGATTGAGAACGATATGGAAATGATCCGGAATCTGCCATAAAGACTCACACTACATACATATCATGAATAATGGAGCGAAGAAGATCGTCATGTCAGTAACTTATGAAGAAAAAAGCAATGAAGAATTTCTGAAATGGGAAAT
>JAZRXB010000030.1:0-6060 GCA_045600005.1 Eubacteriales bacterium
CCGACTTCCCGTAAGATCTTTGATGATTTCGCATCCGAACTCTGCGACGTCTTCATCGTCAGCGGCGTGACCGTCACCGGCGGCGCAGTTCCCGCGGACGCATTCTCCGAGACCGTTTCCGGCATCGGCGTGAAGGTCGAAGCCGCTGACGGCGAACGCTGCGACCGCTGCTGGAAGTTCACGGTCGACGCGGTGAAGGACGGCGGCAGCTGTCTCTGCCCGCGCTGCCTGAAAGCCATCCAGTAACGTATGCTTGGACGACTTTTCCGTCGTATCCCATGGCTCCTTCTCACCGTGATCTGCATCGCAGTCGATCAGATTACGAAGCGGCTCGCGGTGAGTTTTTTGGAGCCGATCGACACAAAGCCGCTCTGGGAAGGCGTTCTGCATCTGACCTATCTCGAAAACAAAGGCGCAGCGTTCGGTATGCTGAAAGACCACCGCTGGGTGTTCATGGTCAGCTCGACGGTCATGATCGCCGCTTTGCTGGTTTTTCTGTGCATCATGCCGAAAAAGTATGATCATCCGCTGTTAAATACCGGACTTGCTTTTGTCGTCGGCGGCGGGATCGGCAATATGATCGACCGCATCGCCGCCGGATACGTCGTCGATTTCATCGACTTCCGTCTGATCAATTTTGCGATCTTCAACGGCGCGGACAGCTTCGTCTGCGTGGGAGCCGGACTGATCGTGCTGTATATGCTGTTCTTTGACGGACGGCAGAAAACGGACCCTGCCGTATAGGCAGTCACTGAAAATCCGATAAAAAGAAACAAACCCCGGTACGATGGGTATCGAGGTTTGTTTTCAACGGTATTTTTGAATTTTCAAAGGAAACCAGACAAACTGTACAGGAAAGGCGCGCTATGGAACCGAAATTCATCAATCAATGTGAACACACGCTCACCTTCACGCGGGAAATGATGTTCGCTTCGCTCGGAAAGGTCCGGATCGCCATTTACGTGATCGGCATTCTTTTCTGCGGGATCACGTCGGGACTGCTGTTCGCGGCCGGGAGCGTACAGGCTGGGATTTCGCTTGCGCTCTGCACCGCTCTGCTTTTCGTCGTGATCTTTGTCCGCCCGCTGCTTGCCGCAAAGCAGACCGTGGAACGCAACAAGCTGTTAAGCGACAAACCGGTCGTCTCCGTGCTGGAGTTTTACGACGATCACCTGATGATCAAAACCGACGACCGCGACAAGCGGTTCGACTACGCAAATATTAAAAAGCTGAAGACGACGAAGCATCTGTACCTGCTCGCTCTGCCGCA
Organism: Eubacteriales bacterium; assembly: GCA_045600005.1. Taxonomy (GTDB): domain Bacteria; phylum Bacillota; class Clostridia; order Oscillospirales; family CAG-272; genus Flemingiibacterium. Next base: position 1,271 of record JAZRXB010000030.1, read on the forward strand.
GAGACTGTATTTCCTCGTTGACCGGAATGGTTTCACGAAGGGTCAGTCGGAAGATTTTCCTGTTTTCATGAAAGAAAAGCTCAAAAAATGATCGTATCACCCGAACACAGCGGCGAACGGCTCGACGTGTGGCTGTCCGGCGAGCTTTCGGTCACGCGCTCAGCGGCGCAGAAGCTCATCGCGGACGGCTGCGTCACGCTGAACGGAAAGCTCCCGGCGAAAAACACAAAGCTGAAACCCGGCGACGAGGTGGAGACAGAGATTCCCGAGCCGATCCCTGACGACGCACAGCCGCAGAACATCCCGCTCGATATCGTCTATGAGGACGACGATCTGCTCGTCGTCAACAAACCGAAGGGGATGGTCGTTCATCCCGCGCCCGGAAACCCGGACGGAACGCTCGTCAACGCGCTGCTTTTTCATTGTCAGGGTTCGCTCTCCGGCATCAACGGGGTCATCCGTCCCGGCATCGTCCACCGGATCGACAAGGACACGAGCGGACTGCTCATCGTCGCAAAAAACGATGCTTCCCACTTAAAGCTCGCCGAGCAGATCTCTGTCCACAGCTTCGACCGCGAATACCGCGCGATCGTCGTCGGCTCGCCGAAGGAAGACAAAGGCGTCGTTGACGCGCCGATCGGACGCTCGCCCCGCGACCGAAAGAAAATGGCGATCGTCCCGGACGGCCGCCCGGCTCGCACCCACTACGAGGTTCTCGAACGCTTCCGCGCGGACGGCTGCACCTACGCCTACGTCCGGCTCGTGCTTGAAACCGGTCGGACGCATCAGATCCGCGTGCATATGTCGTCGCTCGGGCATCCCGTGCTGGGCGACGAGCTTTACGGCGGGAACCGGACGAAATTTGAGCAGCGGCTCGGCGGCGTCCTGACCGGTCAGTGCCTGCACGCCAAGCTCATCGGGTTCGACCACCCGACAACCGGCTGCCGCGTGCGGTTCGACTCTTCCCTGCCCGACTATTTTGTGGAGATTTTAAGCAGACTCCGCGCTCTCAATACGGACTGAATCCGTTTTATTCACCAAGCCACGAAAGGCATTTTTATGAAATTTGACCGAATCATGATCGTGACCGACATTGACGGCACGTTTTTCAATGAGGATTCCCAGCTTGTGCCGCGCAATCTCGAAGCGGTCGAGTATTTCAAGGCGAACGGCGGACGCTTCGCCATCGCGACCGGCCGCGTGCCGGAGTCAATGGGACGGCTCGCGCCGATCATCGACACGCTCGTCAATTCGCTCTGCGTCTGCTGCAACGGAGCGTTCCTGTATGATTTCCAGAAAAAGGAACGTTATGCCGAGATCGAGCTGAACTACGACAAGACTGCCGAGCTGATCAGGTTCGTTCGCCGCGAATTTCCGACCGTCGGCATCCGCATTTCGTCGCATCAGGGCTACCTTGTCCCGAAGCTGAATGATTATATGTACCGCGAGCTGATCGGACACCTCGACTTCCTGAAAGAAAACAACCTCTATCATCTCGGCTCGATCGACGAGCTGCCGCGCGACGGCTGGACGCGATGTGCGTTCAACGACGCGGCGGACACGCTCGACCGTCTGCGCGAGGTCATCGAAGAAGAATGGAGCCGCTATTTTTCCTTCATGAAAGCCGACCCGACGATCTACGAGTTTCAGGACGTTACGGCGACGAAAGGCACGGCGCTCGACCGTCTGCGCAAGGTCATCGGCGAGCCGAAGCCGATCATCTACGCCATCGGCGACTACGAGAACGACCTCCAAATGCTCGCGCACTGCGACGTTCCCGCCTGCCCTGCCAACGCCATCGACAGCGTGAAAGCCGTCTCGAAGCTCCGTGTCTGCCACTGCAACGACGGCGCCATCGCCGACCTCATCGAACAGATCGAAAAAACATTATAAACAATAAACAAAAGAAGTTCTGCGGAATACATTCCTCAGAACTTCTTTTGTTCAGAATTCACAAATCATGCCGTCGAACGACGTTTCAAATCCGCGCGCATATGCGATCGGAACGAATTCGTCGTAGAGCGCGTGAAGACCGTTGTGCGAGAAATGGTTCAGCACGAAGCGCGTTTTTTCGTCTGCCAGACCCATTTCGATGAGTCGGTCGCGGCAGACCGCGTTGCGTCCGATGCACATATGCGCGTGGTAGCCGATGTCCTCCTTCGCACCCTCGGTGCAGTCGAGCGAAACCAGGCCCAGCTTTCCGCCCCATTTTGCCAGATATTCCCACGTTTCGTCCGGGAAAATGTCGGTGTCGTGGCAGTACAGGAGCGCGGTTTCACCGTCTTCGATCAGATAGAAGCCGGGATTCGGCGTGCCGTGCAGCGCTTTCAGCCGCGAGACGGTCAGCCCGTCGACCTCAAACGGCTCGAAATTGTTCACCGCGCGGACCTGAAGCCGCTGTTCGGTCGCTTCGGGCAGTCCGGCGAGCTTTTCTTCAATGTCAACGCTTCCGTATACCGTCAGCGTGTAGCCGGGTTCGGGATGCGAAAACCCGCGTTTCAGATACGCGAAATCGGTCGTATAGAAGTGGTCGCCGTGAACGTGCGTGTTCAGAACGCTGTGGATTTTGCTCGAATCGATCCCGTTGTCGACCAGATGCGCGTAGCCGTCGCACGGGAAGTCGATCAGCACACGGTCATTCACGATCGCCTGCGAGCGTGTGCGGATGTTCCGTCCGCGGAGCTTGCGCGCTTTCCGGCAGGCTTCGCAGTCGCACCAGAGCGACGGAAACGCTTCTGCCGCAGCGGTTCCCAGATATTGTAATTTCATGCTGTTTTCTCCTTAAAAATGTTATTTTTCAGCGCCGGACTTTTCTTCTTCGTAAACGTCCGCTCCGCCCCATTCCGCTTTCAGCGTCAGTCCGTCCGTGCTTTCGACTGTCAGCGGAATAAACGCGGAAAACGCATCGGCTTTTCCTGCCGCGTCGGGTGCGGCGAGGAGCATTCGGAACGTTTCGTCGAAATCATTCGTTCCGAGAACGGCGGCAAGATTTTCAGCGGTCAGCTCGGCTTCATCCCGTTCGCCTGTCCAGATGCCGCCGCATTCCTTCGTCCGGTTCATCGCGTAAAGCGCGAACGATGTGCCGTCGAAAGCCGCGCCGAGCGTCGGCAGTTTGAGCCGTGCTGCATAATTATACACCTCATTGTCAAGCTCTGCGACGCTTCCCTTCCCTGTATACAGGCTGACAAAGCGGCTCCGCACGACGATGACCGCCTTCTGCGGCGCGCGGTCAAGCTCTGCCATCATATCGCTGAGTTTTCGCTTCTGCTCGTAGCGCTCGGTCTCGGTCTGCGCGTCCGAGAAATTCTTCATCGCGATGGCGGCGAGCATCTGCCGAACTGCCGCGTCCGCTTCCGACGTCTTCGGCTCGTCCTCAAACAGAATGTGCAGGCGTTTGAGCAGTTTTTCCGGCTCGACTGTCATAAAATGGATGCCGGACTTCGTTTCTTCCATGCTGTCTCCTTATGGTAGCGCTGTTCGATCGTTCACGATGAACGGCGCTCCATTTGCTGTATAGCACAAAAAGGAATCGCACAACGATTCCTTTTTGCTCTCAGTTTTGTTTATTTTGTACCCATCAGCTTGACCATGACGGCCTTCTGAGCGTGAAGACGGTTCTCGGCTTCCTCGAAGATCTCCTTTGCGTGCGCTTCAAAGACCTTCGCGGTGATCTCCTCCTCGCGGTGAGCGGGCAGGCAGTGCTGGACCATAACGTCCTTCGCGGCGGCGTCGATCACCGCGTCGTTGATCTGATAGCCCTTGAAAACGACCTTGCGCTTCTCGGCTTCGTCTTCCTGCCCCATCGAAGCCCAGACGTCGGTGAACAGAACGTCCGCGCCCTGTGCGGCTTCGAGAATGTTGTCGGTGACAAGGAAATTGTCGCCGTAACCGGCAGCGAAATCGAGGACCTGCTTATCCGGGCGGTAGTCGACCGGGCAGGCGGCTGCGACCTTCATGCCGACGGTCAGACCGCCGACGATCAGCGAGTTCGCCATGTTGTTGCCGTCGCCGATGTAGCACATTTTCAGACCGTCAAATCCGCCCTTGAATTCGCGGATGGTCTGTAAATCTGCCAGGACCTGACAGGGATGGCAGTAATCGGTCAGACCGTTGATGATCGGAATGTCCGCATATTCGGCGAGGTCCTCAACTTCCTTCTGGGCGAAGGTACGGATCATGATGCCGTCGAGGTAACGGGACAGCACGCGCGCGGTGTCCTGTATCGGCTCGCCGCGTCCGATCTGGAGGTCGCGTGACGACAGGAAGAGCGCGGAACCGCCGAGCTGGTACATACCGGTCTCAAACGAAACGCGGGTCCTGGTCGAGGATTTCTGAAAGATCATGCCGAGCGTCTTTCCGGCGAGCAGCTTGTGTTCGATGCCGTTTTTGCGCTCGTATTTGAGCTGAGACGCGAGGTTCAGGATGTCAAGGACGTCCTCTTTCGAGAGATCCGCCATTTTCAGAAGATCGTTTTTCATTATTTATTCTTCTTTCTGTATATTATTTCATTGCGTCTGCAAGAATCATGCAGCCTTTCCTGATCTCATCGTCGCTGATCGTGAGCGGCGGGAGCAGACGAACGACGTCTTTTCCGGCGGTCAGCACCAGCAGACCATTGTCCGCGCAGGTGTGGAGCACGTCCTTCGGATCGCCTTCGACGACAAATCCGATCATCAGACCCTTGCCGCGCACGCCCCTGCACTTCGCGGGCTTCGCGTCAAGTACGAGCTTCCGGATCATTTCGCCCTTGCGCTCCACTTCGGCGAGGAACGACGGTTTGGACACGCGGT
>JAZRXB010000031.1:0-14182 GCA_045600005.1 Eubacteriales bacterium
TGTTCAACAAGTGATCCGAATGGTCGAAAGGAACCGACGAGATGAAAACGAAAAAAACCTTTCTGAATCAGAGCCGCCCGCTTCTGGTCTGCATGATCCAGGCAACGAATCCGACCGACGCGATCAACACGATCACCGACGCCTCCTATGAGGGCGCGGACGCCTTCGGCTTCCAGATGGAACAGCTCCGCGCGGAGGACCGCACGGACGCGGGACTTCGCTCGATCTTCTCCCACATGGGAAACAAGCCGATCTACGCCACCAACTACCGGGGTAACCAGAACGCCGGAAAGACCGACGACGAGCTTGCCGAGGGGCTGATGTTCCTTCTGAAAAACGGCGCGAACCTGCTCGACGTGATGGGCGACTATTACTGCCCGCATCCCATCCAGATCACCGAAGACCCCGCCGCCGTCGAAAAGCAGAAGGCGCTGATCGAACGCATCCACGAAGCGGGCGGCGAGGTGCTGATGTCCTCGCACGTCATGAAATTCCTGCCCGCCGAGGAAGTCCTGCGCATCGCGCTTCTCCACAAGGAGCGCGGCGCGGACATCGCCAAGATCGTCACCGCCGCGAACAGCGAGGAGGAGGAGATCGAGAACCTGCGCACCGTCACCGTCCTCAAAAAGGAGCTGGGCATCCCGTTCCTGTTCCTCGCAGGCGGCTCGCATCACAAGTTCCTGCGCACCATCGGTCCGATGATGGGCTCGTGCATGTGGCTCACCGTTCACGAATATGACGCGCTGGCGACCAAGGCTCAGCCGAACGCCCGCGCCATCCGCCAGATCGTCGACAATTTCGACTGGGAAGAAGAAAGGAAGTTCTGAAATGGCACTCCGCTGGATCAAAGTCACCCCTGAGACCTTCGATCTCTACAACGTCAACGAACAGTTCGAGCGTCTGCCGCGCGACGTCGCGTCCGCGACCAGCTCCACCGTCGCCGCCATGGCGAAAAGCCCGGCGGGCGGACGCATCCGCTTCAAGACCGATTCCGCCAACATTGACCTGCGCGCCATGATGAAGGGAACGAAAAAGGGCGTCGGCTTCGACCTCTACCGCATCGAAAACGGCATGGAGATCGCGGTCTCCGGCTACCGCCGTCCTGAATGCTTCATTCTCGACGGTCTGTTTGAAGCCGAAAAAAGCGTCGGCAATGCGGGCGTGATGCGCTCGTTCACGCTGAACTTCCCCTACATCGGTCAGATCGAAAGCCTTGAGATCGGTCTTGACGAGGACGCGCGTCTCGAGCGCGGCGACCGTTACCGCAACGAAAAGCCGGTCATCTTCTACGGCTCGTCGATCACGCAGGGCGCGTGGGCAAGCCGTCCGGGTCTCGCCTATGAGCCGATGATCTCGCAGCGCTGGAACCTCAATTACATAAACTTCGGTTTCTCAGGCGGCGCAAGAGGAGAAAAAGCGATCGCCGACTACATGGCTTCGCTCGACATGAGCGCGTTCGTGCTTGACTACGACCACAACGCTCCCTCCGCCGAGCATCTCGAAGCGACCCATCTGCCGCTCTTCCGGACCATCCGCGCGGTGCACCCCGACATCCCGATCCTCATCGTCACCAAGCCCGACTTTTTCAGCAGCCCGCGCGGCAACCAGCAGCGCGCCGACGTTATCCGCCGCACCTATGAATACGCGGCCGCACAGGGCGATGAAAAGGTGTGGTTCATCGACGGCAAAACGCTTTTCGCGGGCGATTACCTGCACAACTGCACGCTCGACGGATGCCATCCGAACGACATCGGCTTCTACCGCATGGCGTCGGTGATCGGACCGGTCCTTGCGCGCGCGCTGGTGCTTCCGGTCGAACCGTTCGACTTTTTCTGATTTTCACCCGAACCGGGCAAAGCGCTCCCTTCCGGCATTTCCGAAAGGGAGCGCTTTTTGCCGCTTTTTTCCGGAAAACGCTTGACAGAAACGGTTTCTTACCTTATAATATTGATTGCTTTGCCGTTACCAAAGCAAATGAAAGCGCGGACCTCTCCGATGCGGCTGTCGGAAGCGTCCGCCTGTGCGCGGCTGCCGTATCGAGCCGCGCGTCGGCACAGTGTGCATGCGCGCGGCTGCACACGGAAAGGAATCAGCAGGCAAAGACGTCATCATGATCAGAATGAACGAAATCACCAAAACCTTCCGCGTCGCGCATCGGAGCGGAGGGATGAAAAACGCGCTGAAAAGCTTCGTGAAACGCGAATACGACGAAGTGCGCGCGCTCGACGGCGTGTCGTTTGAGATCCCGGACGGCGGAATGGTCGGTCTGATCGGTCCGAACGGCGCGGGAAAATCCTCCGCCGTCAAGGTCATGTCCGGCATCCTCACGCCCGATTCGGGCGAATGCACCGTCAACGGGCGCGTCCCGTGGAAGGAACGGAAGGCGCACGTCTCCGAGATCGGCGTCGTCTTCGGTCAGCGTTCCGCCCTCTGGTGGGACGTGCCGGTCGTCGACTCGTTCGAGCTTCTGCGCGACATCTATTCGGTCGACCCGGACGAGTACCGGAAAAATCTCGACGAGCTGACCGAAACGCTCGCCCTGGGCGGACTTCTCCGCACGCCGACCCGTCAGCTCTCGCTCGGACAGCGTATGCGCTGCGAGATCGCAGCTTCTCTGCTCCACTCCCCGAAAACGCTCTTTCTTGACGAGCCGACCATCGGACTCGACGCTTCCTCCAAGCTCGCCGTCCGCTCCTTCGTCGCGCGTCTGAACCACGAACACGGCACGACCGTCCTGCTCACCACCCACGATATGCAGGACGTCGAAGCGCTGACCGAACGCATCCTGCTCATCGGCAAGGGGCATATCCTGCTCGACGGACAGCTCGCCGACTTAAAGAAACGCTTTGCCGGACCGCGCGTCCTCACCGTCGAGTTTTCGGGTCCGCTGACCGCTCTGCCGCCCGGCGTCACGCTTTCCGAAGGCTGCGCTCTCTCCGCGCTTGCGGCGGAAGGTCTGCACCGCGCGCAGTTCATCCTCCCGCCGGGCGAAAACGTGTCGGCTGTCATCGCCGCCCTCTCCGCCGCTGTGGAGGTCCGGGATCTTTCGGTCGGCGAGCCGCCGATCGACGAGCTGATGGCAAGGCTCTATCAGGAGATGGGACTATGACGGCGGCGAAACGGTACTTCTCCTTCTTCCGCATCCGCTTCGCGGCGGGACTGCAGTACCGCGCCGCGGCGCTGGCGGGCGTGGCGACCCAGCTCGTCTGGGGATTCCTGCGGGTCAATATGTTTGAAGCCTTCCGCCGGAGCGACCCGGACGCCTTCCCGATGACGCGCGAGGCGATGTGCTCCTACATCTGGCTCGTGCAGGCGTTTTTGACCATGTTCATGCTCTGGCAGTGGGAGAACGACATCTTCGATTCGGTCACGAGCGGAAGCGTCGCGCTGGAGCTGCTCCGCCCGACCGATCTCTACGCGATGTGGTACGCACGGTGCGCCGCGTCAAGGCTGGCAAAGGTCTGCCTGCGCTGCGTGCCGGTGCTGATCGCCGCTTCGCTCCTGCCGAAGTCCTGCGGTCTGTCCCTGCCTTACGGCGCGAACGCCGCCGAACGGCTTTTCACGGGAGGACTGTTCCTTCTTTCGATGATCTTCGGCTTTCTGACGGTCATCTCGCTTTCGATGCTCGTCTACGTCAGCGCGTTCCATACGATCTCCCCGAACGGCACGAAGATCTTCCTCGGCATGATCGCCGAATTCTGCGCCGCAGGAGAGATCCCGCTCCCCTTCTTCCCAGAACCGGTGAGAAGGGTCTTTGAAGCGCTCCCCTTCGCGTCGACCGCCAGCACACCCTTCCTCATCTATACGGGAACGCTGACCGGCGCGGACGCTCTGCGGGCGGTCGTCTTTCAGCTGCTGTGGTGCGCGGTGCTGATCCCGGCGGGATGGCTGTGGCTTCGGTCGTCGCTTCGCAAAGTCACGGCGCAGGGAGGTTGACGGCATGAAACGTTTTCTCAACCGACCCGCCGCGGAAAAGACGACTGAAACGCGGGTGAAACCGAAAAAAGTCTCGTATTTCCGCCTTGCCGGTCACTATCTGTCGATCGCGGTCCGCTCGACCATGGAATACCGCGCGTCCTTCCTCCTCGCGCTGACCGGACAGTTCGCGGGCGCGTTCCTGTCCTTCCTCACGGTCTATTTCATGTTTCAGCGCTTCCGCGCGGTCGAAGGCTTCACCTACGACGAGGTGCTTCTCTGCTTTTCGACCGTTCTGATGGCGTTTTCGCTCGCCGAGACCTTCATGCGCGGGCTCGACCACTTCCAGAGCGTGATCTCGAACGGCGAATTCGACCGCATCCTCGTGCGTCCGCGCAGTCCGATCTTTCAGGCGGCGGCTTCGCACGTCGACCTGTCCCGGCTCGGACGGCTGATCGAAGCGGTCTTCGCGCTGGTCATCGCGCTCGGACGGACAAGCATCGTCTTCACACCCGACCGGATCCTCTGCCTTGCGCTGATGATAATCTGCGGCGCGGTGCTTTTTTCGGGCGTGTTCGTGATCTATGCGTTCTTCTGCTTTTTCACGACCGAAGGACTGGAGTTCATGAACATTTTCACCGACGGCGTGCGCGAGCACGGACGCTACCCCTTCTCGATCTACGGGCGCGGCGTGATGGCGGTGATGACCTATGTCGTCCCGTTCACGCTCGTCCAGTATTATCCCTTCCTGTATCTCACGGGACGCTCGGTGCGGCTGATCCACCTGCTCATGCCGGTGCTGTCGATGGTCTTCCTCCTTCCCTGCGCGCTTCTGTGGAAGCTCGGCGTGCGGCGCTACCGCTCGACCGGCTCGTAAAATAATGCGTCCCGCCGGATCGTCGGTCCGGCGGGACGCATCGTTTCAGCGCGCTCAAAGCAGTCTCCGGATACGCCGGAAAACGGCGGATTCGGGCGAATTTACGCGGATACGTCAATTGCTTTGACCTGAATCGAGTTTTTTCTGATAAAACCGAAATTTTCACGTTTTTTCAAAGAAAATTTGACAAAGCTCTTGATTTTTCCTTCGGATTCTGCTACAATTATGTCGTCTGCACAGGCGGGCGTCTGCACAGGCGGGCGTCCGCACAGACGGGCGTCTGCATAGACGGGCGCATTTTCCGTTCTCCGCCGGAAAACCGGCGGGCATTGTCAGCGTGCAGACGATTTGTTTTACCATCTCTTTCCGGTCATCCGGCGCCGCTTTGCCGGAGCATTGGTTCGGGATGTTTTTTTTCGTCAGAGGGCTGAACAGAATTCTGAGGTTTTGAAGGAGTAAAACGAAACAGGAAATGGACAAAAACAAAATCATCGAGCTGAAAAACGTCAGCAAGCAGTTTGACGGCGAGACGGTGCTGAAAAGCATCAACCTCGACATTCACGACAAGGAGTTCGTCACGCTTCTCGGTCCGTCCGGATGCGGCAAGACGACCACCCTCCGGATCGTCGGCGGCTTCATCCAGCCGGATTCCGGCGACGTGTTTTTCAGCGGCAGGCGGGTCAACGATGTTCCTCCCTACAAGCGTCCGGTCAACACGGTGTTCCAGAAGTACGCCCTGTTCCCTCACCTGAACGTCTATGAAAACGTCGCGTTCGGTCTGCGCCTGAAAAAGACGCCCGAAACCGAGGTCGCAAGACGGGTCGGGGAAATGCTTGAGATCGTCGATCTGCGCGGGTTTGAAAAGCGCGGCGTCAACCAGCTTTCCGGCGGTCAGCAGCAGCGGATCGCCATCGCGCGTGCCCTCATCAACAACCCGAAGGTGCTTCTGCTCGACGAGCCGCTCGGCGCGCTCGACTTGAAGCTCCGCAAGGAAATGCAGCTCGAACTGAAAAAGATACAGCAGCGCATGGAGATCACCTTCATCCACGTCACGCACGACCAGGAGGAAGCGCTCACCATGTCCGATACCGTCGTCGTCATGTGCGGCGGCGCCATCCAGCAGATCGGCACGCCGCAGGACATCTACAACGAACCGGTCAACGCCTTCGTCGCCGACTTCATCGGCGAGTCCAATATCCTGCCCGGCATCATGCACCGCGACTATCTCGTCGAATTCGCCGGAAACAACTTTGAATGCGTCGACAAGGGCTTCGCGCCGATGGAGCCGGTCGACGTCGTCATCCGTCCCGAGGACATCAAGCTCGTCGATGCCTCCGACGAGGTGCTGAACGGCGTCGTCGAGACCGTCCAGTTCAAGGGCGTCCACTACGAGATCATCGTCAAGGCGTACTCCGACACGTGGGTCATCCATTCGACCAAGGCGCCCGCGCCCGGCTCGATCGTCGGCATCAACCTCACGCCGGAGGACATCCATATCATGAAGAAGAGCGACGTCAAGGCGAAGAGCTTCTTAAAGTCCGACTCGGAAGCGGAGGGCGCAGACGTTGAATAAAAAAACACGGATCGCCGCCGTCCCGTATCTCGCGTGGATGGTCATCTTCATCGTCGTGCCGCTCATGCTGATCGCCGTGTTCGCCTTCACGACCACCGCGACCTGCGACTCCGACGGCAACCTGCTCTCCGAGGACGAGCTTGCCGAGTACCTCGAAGAATGCGAGGAGAACGAGGTCGAGCCCGAGCTGACCGAGCGCACGATCTTCACGATTCAGAACATCCTTGACGTCAGCAAGTATTCCACCGTCCTCATCAACTCGGCTTGGCTCGCGCTCGTGGCGACCGCCATCTGTCTGGTCATCGCCTACCCGCTCGCCTACATGATCTCCCGCATGGAGTACGGCAGACAGAAGCTCGCGCTGATGCTCGTCATGCTTCCGATGTGGATGAACTTCCTGCTGCGCACCTATGCGTGGATGACGCTGCTCGAAAAGAACGGGCTCATCAACCGCTTCTTCGGACTGTTCGGCGTCGGACCGTTCAACATGATCAACACCGAGGGCGCGGTCGTGCTGGGCATGATCTACAACTATCTGCCCTTCATGATCCTTCCCCTCTACTCGGTCATGACCAAGATCGACGACCGCACCGTCGAAGCCGCTCAGGACCTCGGCGCGAACGGCGCGCAGGTGCTGTGGCGCGTCATCATGCCGCTGTCGATGCCGGGCGTCGCTTCGGGCATCACGATGGTCTTCGTCCCGTCGGTTTCCACCTTCATCATCTCCCGTATGCTCGGCGGCGGAACGAATATGCTCATCGGCGACCTGATCGACCTCCAGTTCCTCGGCAACGCCTACAACCCCAACCTCGGCGCGGCGATCTCGCTCGTGCTGATGGTATTCATCTTCCTCTGTATGTCGATCACCAACCAGCTCGACAATGAAGACATGGAGGGCGTGCTGCTGTGAAAAAGATCTCATCGAAAATCTATATCGCGCTTGTGTTCATCTTCCTCTACGCGCCGATCTTTGTGCTGATCGCCAACTCCTTCAACCAGTCCAAGAGCCGCACCGTCTGGACCGGCTTCACGCTCGACTGGTACGCCAAGCTCTTCAACAATGAAGTCATTCTGAAAAGCCTCGGCAACACCCTGCTGATCGCCGCCATCGCGTCGGTCGTGTCGACCGTTCTCGGCACCGCCGCCGCCATCGGCATCTACAGCATGAAAAAGTGGTCGCGTTCGCTCGTCATCAACATCACCTACATCCCCGTCATGAACTCCGAAATGGTCACGGGCGTTTCGCTGATGCTGCTGTTCGTCGCGCTGAACATCGACCTCGGCTTCATGACCCTGATCTTCGCGCACATCACCTTCTGCGTTCCCTATGTCATTCTGAACGTGCTGCCCAAGCTCCGTCAGATGAACCGCAGCCTCTATGACGCCGCGCTCGACCTCGGCTGCAATCCGTGGCAGGCGTTCCGTCACGTCATCATTCCCGAGATCATGCCCGGCATCGTCACCGGCTTCCTCATGTCCTTCACCTACTCGATCGACGACTTCGTGATCAGCTACTTCACCACCGGCGCGACCTCCCAGACCCTGCCGATCACGATCTATTCGATGACCCGCCGCAAGGTCTCGCCCGAAGTCAACGCGCTGTCCGCCATCATCTTCGTCGTCGTGCTGACCGTTCTGCTCATCATGAACCTCAGCGAGCTGCGCCGCGAGCATCCCGCGAAGAAGAAAAAGAAGGAGGCAGGCAGATGAAAAAGACGCTGAAAGCCCTTGCCGTCCTTCTCGCCGCTCTCGTCACGGGCGCTTCGTTCTTCCCCGCCGGCGTTCTTGCCGCAGAGGAGGACGATGAGCTGCCGCCCTATACCGACAGCGTGGACTGGAAAAAATTCGCCGGCAAAAACATCACGATCAACGTGTACAACTGGGGCGAATATATCTCGGTCGACGACGGCACCGAGGGAGCGTTCGACACCAACCGCGAGTTTGAAAAGCTGACCGGCATCAAGGTCAACTACACGAACTTCGCCTCCAACGAGGAGCTTTACGCCAAGCTGAAAAACGGCGGCGCGACCTACGACGTCATCATCCCGTCCGACTATATGATCGCCCGCATGATCAACGAGGATATGCTCGAAAAGCTCGATTACGGCAATATCCCGAACTTTGACGCGCTCATTTCGGACAACTTCAAGAGCATGGATTACGACCCGACCAACGAGTATTCGGTCCCCTATATGTGGGGCATGGTCGGTCTGATCTACAACACGACGCTGGTCGACGAGGAAGACGACGTGGGTTCGTGGTCGATCCTCTGGAACGAGAAATACGCGAACAATATGCTGATGTTCTCGAACTCCCGCGACGCCTTCATGATCGCCGAGCGCTATCTCGGCTATTCGATGAACACGACGGACGAGGAGGAGCTTCGTCACGCGGCGTTCGCGCTGACCGAACAGAAGCTGCTCGTTCAGGCGTATGTCATGGATGAGATCTTCGACAAGATGACCGGCGGCGAAGCGGCGCTCGCTCCCTACTACGCCGGCGACGCGATCACGATGATCGGAGACAATCCCGACCTTGCCTACGTCGTCCCGCGCGAAGGGACCAACCTGTTCGTCGACGCCATGTGCATCCCGAAGGGCGCGAAGAACAAGGCGGCCGCCGAAATGTACATCAACTTCATGTGCGAGACCGCCGTCGCGGCTTCCAACTGCGACTACATCGGCTATTCGACCCCGCAGATCGAAGTTCCCGACTACCTCGACCCTGAGCTTGCATCAAGCCCCATCGCCTACCCGGACGACGAAACGCTCGCCAACACCGAAGCGTACATCGCTCTGCCGAATACGACGACCAAGCTCATCGACGAGCTTTGGACCTCGATCCTGACCGCGAACGAGACCGCGCCGTGGACCATCCCGGTCTTCCTCATCGGATGTCTCGGACTGTCCATCGCCATCAACGTCCTGCGCGCCCGCAAAAAGAAGCGGAACGCCTGAACATGAACCGTCTCTGAAACGACGGATAAACCGAACCGGATCCCCATCGGATCCGGTTCGGTTTTTTTCAAAAATCCGGCACAGCAGAAAAATCCATACGCCCGAACCGAATTTCCTCTTGACAGACCGCGCCGGAACGGGTATAATGAAGAAAATATTACCGATAAAGGAGAACAGAACCATGCGCGAAAAGATCCTTCTCAATTCCGGCTGGCGCTTCAAGCTCGGCGACCAGCACCTTCCCGAAGCTCCCCTCAAGGGGCCGATGTACAGCGAAGCCAAGACCGAACGCGCTCTGCGCGGCTATGCTTCCCTCAATTACGGCAGAAACCGTGAAATGGAGTACGAAAACTGGCAGATCGTCAATCTGCCGCACGACTTCATCATCCCGCAGGAGCCGAAGCCCGAAAACAACAACACGCTCGGCTTCTTCCATTACGACAATGCGTGGTACCGCAAGACCCTCCGCTTCGAGGAAGCCGACCGCGGCAGACGCATTTTCATCCTCTTTGAAGCCGTCGGCACCTACGCGACCGTCTACTTCAACGGCACGCTGATGCACCGGAACTTCTGCGGCTACACCTCGTTCGAGGTCGATCTGACCGACCTCATCCGCTTCGGCGCGGACAACGTGCTGGCGGTCTACGTCAACACGACCGAAAAGCACGAGGGCTGGTGGTATTCGGGCGGCGGCATCTTCCGCGATGTATGGATGATCAAGACCGATCCGGTCAGCGTCGACCTGTGGGGCATTTACGCTCATCCCGAAAAGACCGAAAACGGCTGGAACGTGCCGGTCGACGTCACGGTGCGCAATGACGCCGCCGAAACGAAAGAGATCGGCGTGAAGGCGGAGCTTCTCGACGGCGAAACGGTCGTCGCTTCGGCTGAGGGGACGATCTCCGTCGACCCGAAATACAGAAACGAAGCGCATCTGACCGCTTTCGTTTCCGACCCGAAGCTCTGGGACTGCGAGGATCCGAACCTCTACACCTGCGCCGTCACGCTCACGGAGAACGGCGCGGAGATCGACCGCGAATCGGTCCGCTTCGGCTTCCGCACGCTCCGCTTCGACCCGGACCACGGCTTCTTCCTCAACGAAAAGCACGTCAAGATCAAGGGCGTCTGCTGCCACGAGGACTACGGTCTCGAGGGCAAGGCGGTCTCGCCCGAGGTCAAGCGTCTGCGCCTTGAAAAAATGCGTGAAATGGGCGCGAACGGCTACCGCACCGCCCACTATCCGCACTCCGAAACGACCTTCCGCTGTCTGGATGAGCTGGGTTATCTCGTCATGGCGGAGACGCGCTGGTTCGAATCGACGCCGGAAGGCATCGCGGAGCTGGAAGGCATGATCCGCGCGCTGCGCAACCATCCGTCGATCATCATGTGGTCGCTGGGCAACGAGGAGCCGCTCCACGTGACCGACATGGGCAGACGCATCTTCATCACGATGCGCGAAGCCTGCCGCCGTCTCGATAAGACCCGCCCGATCACGACCGCCGTCTCGTCGAGACCTTCCGACAACGACGTCATGGGCGAGGTGGATCTGATCGGTCTCAACTACTCGCTCCCGACGCTCGACAAGCTGCACGAACAGTACCCGGACAAGCCGATCTTCTCGTCCGAGAACTGCGCGGTCGGTTCGACGCGCGGCTGGTATCTCGACGACTGTCCTTCGCGCGGCTACCTCGCGGCGCACGACCACTGCACCGCGTCCTTCGCGGCGGCAAGAGAAGTCACCTGCAAGTTCATCATGGAACGCGAATGGCTCTGCGGCGGCTATCAGTGGGCGGGCATCGAGCATCGCGGCGAGACCGAATGGCCGCGTCTCTGCTCGCAGTCGGGCGCGCTCGACCTGTTCCTTCAGAAAAAAGACGCTTTCTATCAGAACAAATCGCACTGGACCGACGAGCCGATGGTCCACGTCCTGCCGCACTGGAACCTTGCCGGACGGGAGGGCGAGGTCATCAGCGTCCGGGTCTACACGAACTGCGAGGAGGTCGATCTGACCGTCAACGGCGAAAATCTCGGCAGAAAAGCGGTCGAACGCTTCGGTCACGCCGAATTCGACGCGGTTTACGCGCCCGGAAAGGTCGTCTGCCGCGGTTATAAAAACGGCGAGGTCGTCTGCGAGGATATCGTCGAGACGACCGGCGCGCCCGTCAGGCTCGAGCTGGAGCTCCAGAACAGGCACCCGGTCGGCAGATGGTCGACCGTCGTCTACAACTGCTACGCGGTCGACGCGGAGGGCCGCCGCGTACCGGACGCTTCCCCGTTCGTCACGTTCGACACGAACGCGGCGGGAACCATCGTCGGCACCGGCTCGGACATCTCCGACCACACGCCCGTCCCGTCCTTCGACCGGAAAATGCGCGCCGGCGTCATCGCGGTCTGTGCGAAGACCTTCGGCGAGGGGACCTTCCGTCTCTACGCGAAGGCGGACGGTCTGACCGGCGCGTCCGCGGTCATCGAGCTGAACTGACCCGATGGCACGAAAACTGATCCTCGGTCTGGACGTCGGCACGACGACCGTCAGCGCCGCGCTTCTGGACCCTGATGCGGGAGAGCAGGTCGAAAGTCTCACCGTCCCGCACCATGCGTCGCTTCCGCCCGCGTTTCCCGGCGCACACGAACAGGATCCGGCGGTCCTCTGCGGCTGTGCGCTCGCCCTGACCGACGCGCTGACCGGACGCTATGGGAAGCTCAGCGCCGTCGGGATCTCCTGCCAGATGCACGGCATGACCGCCGTCGACCGGGACGGAAACGCCGTCACGCCGCTCTATACGTGGCAGGACGAACGCGCCGCCGGCCAAATCGACGGAGCTTCGACGCTCGATCTCATCCGTGACAGAACGGGATATTCGCTTCCCGCCGGGTACGGCGCGGCGACGCTCGTTTCCCTGCTCCGCGCGGGAGCCGTCCTGCCGGAGGGCGCGAAGATCTGCACGATCGGCGACCTTCTCGGCATGAAGCTGACCGGGCGGAAAACGCCGCTCGTTCATCTCTCGAACGCCGCCGGTCTCGGTTTCTTCGACCTTTCGGCGCACCGCTACGACCCGGACGCGGCAAAAGCGTTCGGCGTCGAAGCGTTCCTTCCCGACGTGACCGAACGCTTTGCGGCGCTCGGCGAAACGCCGGACGGCGCGCCGGTCGTCTGCGCCGTCGGCGACAATCAGGCGGGCTTTCTCGGCTCGGTCTCCGACCCGGCGCACACCGTGCTGGCGAATTTCGGCACGGGCAGTCAGCTGACGGCGCTCTGCCGCGGCGCGGACGTTCAGCCGGACGGAGTGATCGAGCTTCGCCCGCTCGACGGGGACGAAACGCTCGTCAGCGGCTCGGCGCTCTGCGGCGGACGGGCTTACGCGATGCTTGAACGCTTCTTCGGGCTGTATGAGGGCGATACGCGGAGCGAGGGAGAACGCTACGAACGCCTGAACGCGCTCGCACTCGAAGGCTTCGCCGACCCGCTTGCCGTGCGGACGACCTTCTGCGGCACACGAGCCGACCCGTCGCTGCGCGGCATGATCGCACAGATCGGCGAAGACAGCTTCACGCCCGCGTCGCTCGCGGCAGGCGTTCTGCTCGGCATGGCGGACGAGCTTTACGGCTTTTACCGGAAAATGCATCTCGCCGGCGTCACAACGCTCGCCGCGTCGGGCAACGCCGTGCGGAAAAATCCCGCGCTCGTCGAAGCGCTGCGGCGGACGTTCGGCATGAAGGTCTTTATCCCGCTTCACACCGAGGAAGCGGCGTTCGGCGCCGCGCTCGCCGCCGCCCGGACGGTCGGGCTGACCGGTCCCGAAGCGTCCGCCCGTCTCATCCGATATCAAGGCAGTCTCTGAAAATTCAGGGAAAAACAAGCCCATCGTTCGGATATCGCGATCATTTCCCACAGATCCTGTGGATTTACAGAGGTGTCCCAAAGAATGCGGCTTCGCGTTCCATCAAAACCAAGGAGTTTCAACATGAATCTTAACGACTATCTTGACCGGCACTACGATGAAGCCTTTTCGCTTCTTCTCACGCTCGCTCAGATCCCCGCGCCCTCCAATCACGAGGAACAGCGCGCCGCCTTCTGCGCCGACTGGTTAAAAAAGCAGGGCGTTCCGGGCGTTTTCATCGACGAAGCGTGCAATGTGATCGTTCCCTTTGGCTGCGAAGACGGCGGTCCGCTCACGGTCTATATGGCGCACAGCGACGTGGTGTTCCCTGACGCCGACCCGCTCCCGCTGACAAACGACGGCGAATTCATCCACTGTCCCGGCATCGGAGACGATACGGTCCACGCGATGTCTCTGATGTTCGCGGCGAAATATATCGCCGAAAACGGACTGAAACCGAAGGATGGCGGGCTTCTGATCGTCGTCAACTCCGGCGAAGAAGGGCTCGGCAACCTGCGCGGCTCGCGGCAGATCGTGAAGGATTACGGTCCGCGCATCCGCGAATTCATCACGCTGGACGCGGGCATCGGATACGCCTGCAACAAAGCGGTCGGCTCGAAGCGCTACCGCGTCGAGATCGACACCGAGGGCGGGCATTCCTACGGCTCGTTCGGCAGCCGCAACGCCATCGCCTACCTCGCGTCGCTCATCGACACGCTCTATACGATGAAGGTTCCTGCGAAGGGCAAGACCACTTACAACGTCGGCACGATCAGCGGCGGCACGTCGGTCAACACGATCGCCCAGCACGCCGAAATGCTCTACGAATTCCGCTCGGATGAGCGCGAATCGCTCGAGATCATGGAAAAGCATTTTGTTTCGGCGCTCGAATTCTACCGCACGAAGGGTGTGCGCGTGACCTGCACGCTGGTCGGCGACCGTCCCTGCATGGGCGTCGTCGACGAAGCGAAGGAAAAGG
>JAZRXB010000032.1:0-17151 GCA_045600005.1 Eubacteriales bacterium
GGTCCCGCCGACGAATCGCCCGGCACATCCCACTGCTTTTTCGCGTTCCAGTAGTAGAGGTACGTGCCGTCGCCCGAATCGGGACGGCTGAAAACGCCGCGCGGCGACAGATCGACGGCGGCGGTCAGACGGTCGATGATGCCGGACGCCAGCTTGTTCAGCGCGTATTTCGGAAGCACCGAGGTCATGACCTCCGCGCCGTTCAGACCGGGCAGGTCCACACCGTCGAAGTGCATGGAGATCATGACGTCGGCGTTCACCGCGTCTGCCGCCTGCGCGCGTTCGAGCAGGGTCGCGGCGGTGTAGTTGTCAGGATGGGAGAGGTAGACGGCGAAATTTCCGTTCTGTTCGAGCGCTTCCTTGCAGGCGAGTGCGACCTTCATATTGTACCAGCATTCGTCGTGCGAAGCGGCATAGGTCCCGCCGCCGTCCCCGATGCTGTGTCCGGGGTCGAGCATGACGACGATCCTTCCGTCGTATGTGACGGCGGCGGCAGGGATGGCCGCGAGCGCGGTCAGCGCGGCGAGCGCCGAGACGATCACAAAAAGCCGGATGAGGAAAATGGGGGAGACTGTATGCTTCATAAAAAGAGGGATCCTTATCGTCTGTGAATTTGATACCTCTCTATTATATCACAAATTCCGCAGAATGCAACGCTTTAACGCAAAAAAGCGGAGAAAATGACAGAAAACGACCGGACGGGCTTGACAAAACCGGTCGGATGTGGTACAATAATGCCGTTCGGGAATGAAGTTCTCCCACGGTAAAACCGAAACCGCTTCTGAAAGCTGACGACTTCTGCAAAATGCAAATGCGGCGCGCTTTTGCATTCATGCGGAAGCCGCCGCTTTTTTTCTGAAAGGATCGTACCATGCTGTCATCTCTCTCATTCATTTTTCTGTTTGGTCTTGCCGCCGCGTTCCTCTGCCGGAAGGTGAAGCTGCCGCGCATCATCGGTATGCTGTTCACCGGTATTCTGATCGGTCCGTTCGTTCTCGATCTGCTCGACACGAAAACGCTCGGCATTTCGTCGGAGCTGAGGCAGGCGGCGCTTATCATGATCCTGATCAA
Source organism: Eubacteriales bacterium (assembly GCA_045600005.1). Classification (GTDB taxonomy): domain Bacteria; phylum Bacillota; class Clostridia; order Oscillospirales; family CAG-272; genus Flemingiibacterium. The sequence goes on from JAZRXB010000032.1 coordinate 1,072, forward strand.
AGCCGGGCTTTCGCTGAATCCCGCCGACCTGAAAAAAGTCGGCAGACCGGCGATCCTGATGTCCTTTCTCCCCGCGCTGGCTGAGATCGGGGCGTTCGTCGTCTTCGCGCCGTTCCTTCTGCCGCTGAACCGGATGGAAGCGGCGGTGCTGGGCGCGGTGCTTGGAGCCGTGTCGCCTGCCGTGGTCGTGCCGCGCATGGTGGCGCTGATGGAGGAAGGGCTCGGAACGGACAAGCAGATCCCTCAGCTCATTCTCGCCGGCGCGTCGCTCGACGACGTGTTCGTCATCGTTCTGTTTTCGACCTTTGTCGATATGGCGCAGGGCGGAGAAGCGAAGGCGATGGATTTCGTGAATATTCCGCTTTCGATCCTGCTTGGGATCGCGGTCGGCGCGGCGGTCGGCTTTGTGCTTGCATGGGGCTTTGAGCTGGCGCATCGGCGCGGCGACCCGGTAAGGCAGAGCCTGAAGGTGATCGTGACGCTGGGCGCGGCGTTTCTCCTGACCTCGGTCGAGACGTGGCTCGAAGGCGTTGTCCCCGTGTCCGGTCTGCTTGCCGTGATGAGCATGGCGTGCGTCGTGCGGATGAGGACGCGCCGCGAGGTTGCGGACGATCTTTCCGCGAAGTACGGGCGGCTGTGGCTTGCCGCCGAGGTGATCCTGTTCGTGCTGGTCGGCGCGGCGGTGGATATCCGGTACACGCTGGAAGCGGGCGCGGCGGCGCTGGCGATGGTGCTGCTGGCGCTGGTCTTCCGTTCGCTCGGCGTTCTGCTCTGTCTTGTCGGCACAAAGCTGAACGCGAGGGAAAAGCTCTACTGCGTGATCGCGTATCTGCCCAAGGCAACGGTCCAGGCGGCGATCGGTTCGGTCCCGCTGTCAATGGGGATGCCGTGCGGAAAGCTCGTTCTGTCGGTCGCCGTGCTGTCGATCCTCGTGACCGCTCCGCTCGGCGCGATCGGGATGGACGCATCCTGCCGGAAGCTGCTTGACCGGACAGAACCGGAACGGAAGGAAAGCCGCTGAACGTTATTCAATGCTCCGGCGGTATTTCTGCGGCGAGACGCCGGTGCGCTTTCGGAAAAACGTGCTGAAATAGAACTCGTTTTCAAAGCCGCACAGACGGGCGATCTCGCGCACGCACAACTCGGTCCCGGTCAGCATATGCTCCGCCTGTCTGACCCGCACGCGGGCGATGTATTCGCACGGCGCAAGTCCCGTCGACGCGCGGAAACGGCGCAGAAACTGAACATAGGACAGATGGACCCTTTCGGCAAGCTCGGCGACGCTTTTCACGTCGGCGGTCTGAAGAGTAATGAACTGGATGGCTTCGTGTATACACGGGTCGGACGGTTCATTTTCTTTTTCGCTCAGGCGGTGTTCGAGCTGATACAGCCGCACGATATCCTCGAAAATATGCGCGCGGTAGGAAAAACAGTCGGTCTCCGGGTCGGACCCGTCCAGCCGGTCGAGCAGCGAAAAGTCCGAGCGGATGCGCTCCCTGTCCGAAAAACGCACGAGATCGCCGTCAAAGACGTCCCCCGCGCTTTCAAAACGGAAGAAGTGCAGCTTCATCCGCTCGTCTGCGTGACGCTCATAGGTTTTTCCTTCGTGATAGTACAGCCCTTCCGTCGGCGCGACGCGGCAGAGCGTTTCTTCCTGCCGCAGGGAAAAGCTGCCCGATTCGAGCAGAACGAGAATTTTTCCGTCCGGGCGGTATTCTTCAAAATGAAAGGATTCCTTTTCCGCGCAGGCGTATTTGACGAGCCTTGCGTCCATGCGTTCCTCCGAAAAATGATAGAATTTTATAAATACATTATAGAATATTCGATTCCATTTGTCAAGACGGCGTGATAGAATAATATCGCTGAATATCAATTCATCAGGAGGAGAACGATATGGATTATTCCGGTTTTACGAAGAAGGGCCTTGCCAACGCCGAATTCTTTCTTGAGAAGATCGTGGAGGGAAAGAGCGGGGAGACCATCGTCTTCATTGCGAACGAATTCACCTATCCCGAAACGACGCTGATGTCGCTCTGCGCCAAAAAGCTCGGTATGAAGCCTTTTATCATCGACCTGAGCATCTACGGCATCAACTGGTTCATGCCGGAGGATTTTGAATTCATCCCGGCGGTGAAGGCTGCCATCGAAGCGTCCGACATCACGGTCACGACCTGCATGACCTTCGCAAAGCTGCTCGGCAGCTCGAAGGATATGGACGGCATCCTGACCGGAAAGCAGCGCTGCTTTGCGTACTGGTCGCATTTCATGCAGGAATGGGACTTCGATTACGACGAGGTGCTGATGGGCAGAAAACGCTGTGTTCCTCTGCGTGATCTTGTCAGAAAATCAAAGGTGCTGCATCTGACGACCGCGAAGGGGACCGATCTGACCTGTGAGGTCGGCGACGGGAACATGAACGCGATCTACGAGGTGCTTGCCATCGCGCCCTTCTTCGCGGAGGTCGCCATCATCCCGAAATACGGCACGGTGAACGGCGTTGCGGTCATCGACGGCGCGTCGTCGAAGGGACTTCGCAACAACGAGTTCGGCAGACGGGAGCTTTCGCTCGCGCCGACCGTCATGACCTTTAAGGACAGCGTGCTGACCGACCTCACCGGCGACCCGCTTCATATCGAACGCATCGAAAAGTACATTCACGACGCCGACCCTATCGCCGACCGCGTGGATGAGATCGGGCTGGTCACCTGTACGGCGCGCATCAACGACGACTATCAGTGGCGTATCTGGAACGACGGCTCGCACCATTCCAACAGCTTCCACGTCGCGCTGGGCAACAACGTCGGCGGGCGGGAGGAGATCGTTCACGCCAAGGCGCACTGCGACTTCGATATCTGGGACCCGGTCATCGAGCTGGACGGACACGTGATCTACTGCGGCGGAAAATTCGACGACGCCTATATTTTTGAAAAAACGGGGTATGAGCTGTGAAGCTTCTTTCAACGATCACAAAGGAACTGCTTGACGACCCCGACCTTCTGCCCGACGGGAGACGCTTCGCGTTCTGGGAGGACGAAACGGTCTATACGAAAACCCTTTACGTGGACGGCGGAGATCCCGACGCGTCGGACGATAACGACGGCTCAGCGGAGCATCCCTTCCGCACGATCGCGCGGGCGGCGGAGTCCGTGAAGCCGGGCGAGCGGGTGTATATCCGCAAAGGACGCTATTTTGAAACGATACGGAATATCTGCGGCGGGATCGACGAGGGTCACATGGTGCTGTTTGAGGGCGAAGAAGGAACGATCCTGACCGGCGCGGTCGAATGGAAGCCGGCGTTCCGTCCGTCGGAGGGCTATCGTCAGACGCCGGTCGAAACCGAGGACGAGCTGTTTTCGGGCGGAGAGGACAACGGCGTTTCGCATTCCGGCGCGAAGGTCTTCATGGGAAAGCTGCCGTCGGACGGCTCGCTGTACGAATACGGGTGCAGCCCGTTTCTGATCCCGAATCTCCAGACGCTTCCGTGGGTGCCGAAGCGCGGCGCGGTCCCGAGGATCATGGATTACGTGAAAAACCGCGAAGGCAGACTGAATCCCGACGAGCATCTGGCAAAGCGCGGATTGCTGTTCGCCGACGGGAAGCGGATGTATCAGGTCGTCCGGCCGTTCGAGCTGTGGGACGACGGCGTTGTGCCGGACGGCTTTCCGGGCGTTTATTGGGTGGACGACACGTACAAGATGATCCATCTGCGCATGGCGGGAGACGATCTGCCCGAAAACCACCGCTTTGAGCTTGCCGTGAAGGAGACCGCCTTCTTCCCGGACGAGGCGGGACAGGGGTACATCCGGTTCCGGGATATCGCGTTCGAGAAGTTCTCGAATCCGATCAAGTGTCCGCAGTACGGTGCGCTTTCCTCGAACTGCGGGCATCACTTCATCCTCGAAAGCTGCCGGTTTTCCGATATGAATTCGCTCGGCGCGGACCTCGGCTTCATCAGCCACAGCCACCGTCACGACGGCGTGCGCGGTCATCACATCGTGCGCGGCTGTTTATTTGAACGCTGCGGCATCGGCGGGCTGTCGGCGGTCCCGACAAGAGGGGAATATCTCGAAAATATGCTGATCGAGCATAATACCTTCACCGGCTGCGGCTTCCATGATCTGGCGTTCCTGTACGAGTCGGCGTCGATCAAATGCCACTATACGCGCGATTCGCTGATCCGTTTCAACCGGATCACCGGTCACGTCTGGGGCGAGGGGATCTGGCTCGACAAGAACAACGCGAACACGCGCGTCACGCGCAGCACGATCTCGGGTCTGCGTTATGTGACGCACGGCGCGATCTTCAACGAAGCGACGCTCGCGCCGGTCCTGATCGACCGGAATACGGTGGAGAACGTCGGCGCGCACATCGACCACTTGGGAAAATACTCCGGCGGTCACGGCTTTTATGAGCATGAGTGCGAAAACACGCTGGTGATCGAAAACGTCTTCCGGAACATCGAAGGGGATGGCGTGTTCTTCCAGTACAACGCCGACCCCGCGAAGCGGAGAATTCTGGAGCCGGGACACCGGATCAGCGAAAACCGCGACAATGTTTCCTTCGGCAACCGGATCGAGGGCTGCCGTCACGCCGTCACGCTGGCGAGCGGACAGGATCTCTGCGATGCGGACGAGGTGAGCGGAGCGAGGGCGGACAGACCCTTCGCCGTTCTGGAAGCAAAGGAGGAGTTTTCGCGGGAGGAGCTTCTTTCGCGCTTCGGGTTTGAGAAAAACGGCGGCGTCCGGTAAAATGTCCCTTTACGGAATCCAACCGTCGGGAGAAAACTCCCGGACGGGAATCAATCAGGAGGAAACAGTCATGAAACAGCGCACATTTACCGCACTTCTTCTCGCTCTCTGTCTTGCCGCAGGGACGTTTGTTTCCTGTGGCTCCGGCACGGAAGCGCCGGTCGATTCCGTTTCGCCGACCGAAACGACGGCGAAGGAAAATAAAACCGGCGAATACGCTCCGCCGGAGCTTCCCGCCGTCGATTACGGCGGATACGAGTTCCGCATCCTGACGCGCATCGAGGGATGGATGATCTACAATCAGGAGCATATCGTTCTGGAGGAAGAAAACGGCGAGGTCTTGAACGACGCGATCTATCAGCGCAACCGCGCGGTCGAGGAACAGCTCGGCGTAAAGTTCGTCGAGATCGTGACGAAGGACAAGGTCGATCAGGTCATTCAGAAGTCGGTAACGGCGGGAGACGACGACTTTGACGTCGCGCTTCCTCCCTCCGCGCCGATGTACGGGACGGATTATCTGGTGGACTTTTACACGCTCGATCATCTGAGCTTCGACAAGCCGTGGTGGAACAGACAGTACGCCGAAGCGATGTCGGTGAACGGATGTCTCGTCACGGCGGTCAGCTCGATGATGATCACGCAGATGGACGGCGTGAAGGCGATGCTGTTCAACAAGAAGCTGGCGGAGGACTACGCGCTGCCCGATCTGTATGAGCTGGTTCGGAGCGGCGAATGGACATTCCCGAAGTTCTGGGAGGTGTCGAAAAACGTCACGGTCGATCTGGACGGCAGCAGCACGTGGGACGACAGCGACCGCTATGCGTTCGTGGGACAGGACGGAATGCTGAACCTCAAATGCGGCGTCGACCTTGCCGGTGTGACGAAGGACGCGGACGATATGCCGGTGCTGAACATCAAGAACGAGCGGTTCATCGACTGCCTGACCGGACTGGCGGCGGACGCGGTGAAGTATGAACGCGAGATCTACGACCCGCGCCACGACCCGATCAGGGGAGACGACGGGGATTCCTCGATCTTCCGCCTGTTTTCAAACGATCAGACGCTGTTCTACGTTCACGGCTTCGGCGCGATCCAGATGTACCGCGATATGAAAGCCGATTTCGGCGTGATCCCGCCGCCGAAGTTCGACGCACAGCAGAAGGATTATTTCGTCGAGCCGGGCGGCTCGAAGTGCCTTGCGATCCCGTCGACGGCAAAGAACACGGAACGCACGGCGATCGTGCTGGAAGCCATGGCGTATCAGGGTTACACGATGGTCCGTCCGAAGTATTACGAGTCGATGATCAAGGCCAAGTATCTGCGCGACGAGGAATCGGTCGAGATGCTTGACGAGTACATTTTCACGAACATCGGCTTCACGCCCTATTCCGGCTCGTCCCTGCTGACGAATCTCTACAAGACGATGCTGGCGGAGAACGGCGCGGTCGCGTCGACGCTCGCGTCCAATGAAAGCCAGCTGAAGGAAGCGCTCGACAAGTACGTCGCGCTGTTCACAAAATAAGAAGGCGCCTCAGACCGCACGAAAGATCGGACAAAAGAAACTTTTGTCCGATCTTTCGCGTTTTCTGTTGACAAACGTCCGATTCTGTGCTATCCTGTTCCTGTCGTCCGGGAGACGATCTCCGCAGGACTGTGAATATGAATAGTCAATCGGTACTCGCGCTTATCGCTGCTGACAAAATATATTTTGTCAGCTCTCCCCCTTTCGGCGCGAGGGCTTGCCTTAGAGGTGTTTTTATTATAACGTTTGTCATCTCAAAGCATGAAACAATCGGCTGCTGATATTGTACCAAAGGAAGGAAAACCGCATGATCATTCGCGCCGAAACCGACATGGAACGGAGCTTTTCCGCTCCCGCACCGCTCTATCTGCCCTTTTACAACCGCTGGGGACAGAACGCCTACTATAAATATGAGCCGTTTTCGCTGAATCCCTTCACGATCCCGTGCAGCAGCACGTCCGGGTCGCCGGTCGTGCTGACGGGAAGCGCGTTCTACGGCTTCCTGACCGATGAGACCGACGGAGTGTTTTCCTGCGACGGACGCGGAACGCTTACGGTCAGACTTCCCGCCGGGCAATCGCTCTACGTGGAGGAAGGCTGTGACCCGTTCGCCGCGTGGGAACGCTACAACGCGCTCGTGACGGCGGGGTTCGAGAAGCGTCCGTCTGAGCCGTTCTGGTCGGGACTTGAATACTGCACGTGGGTCGATCAGAAGCACCGCGCCGCCGTGACGGGTGAGAAAAACGTCTGGAAACCGCTCTGCGAGGACTATGTGTACGACTATATGCGCCGCATCGACCGAATCGGTCTGCCGCACGGCAAGCTGACCATCGACGACGGCTGGGACGTGCGTTATCTGCCGGACGGCGGTCTGTGCTACGGCGAGTGGCAGATCGACCGCGATAAGTTCCCGCACATGGAGCGGCTGGTGAAGGACATGACCGCCGAAGGCTTCTATCCGGGCTTATGGTTCGCGCCCTTCCTCGTGACGCCGTGCAGCACGCTCGGACGCGCGCACCCTGAGCTGATCGGCGGCTCGTTCGACGGCGGCGAGCTGAACGAACAGAACAAGCGGAAATATCTGCATCCCTCTTCGCTGCTCGAAGGGTACTACGAGCGCATTTTCACGGAATATGTCGGCATGGGCTTTAAGAAGTTCAAGCTCGACATCGCCTACGGACCGAAAAACGAGATGAAGGAACTGCTCCGCATGATCGCCGAAATCATCCGGAAGCTCGACCCGACGGTCGAGATCGAATGCCACGTGCCGGATGTGTTCGTCTCGCGCTTCTGCGACACGGTGCGCATCAACGACGTGAACTTCGACCCGGAAGGAAAGTGGCGCGGCGTGACGGTCGAGCATTACCGCGTCTGCCGTTATTCGGCGGCAGGAAAGACGCTGAATCTCGATCACGTCGGCACGAACACGCCGGTCCCGGACGAGAAGGATTTCTTTGAACACGCGGGAATGCTGCTCGCGTTTGAGGGAGGCTATCCCTGCGTGTCGCTGCTGCCGGATGCGTTCGGCGCGGACGCGGAGAAGCGGTTCGCCGAGATGGTGAATCACTGGTGCGATGTTCATCCGACAAAAGGTTAAATGACAGAATCACTGGTGCGAGTCCATCCGACAAAAGGTTAAACGACAAAACCGCAGGGCGGAGCTATGCTCCGTCCTGCGGCTTTTGTCAGGAAGGCGGCGCTCATTCGAGCGTTCCGAATACCTTTTGCGCATCCGCAACGCCCTGTTCGGCGGCGGTCTTCGCGCCTTCCCAGAGCGAGGCGATGTTCTTATCCTTCGCGTTGAAGGCGTTCATGGCGAGGTTGGTCAGGTTGCCCCACTGATAGAAGTAACCGATGTCGTAGACCTTGCCGCCGAAGATGATATCGAGCATTTCCGCCGATTCGTCGTCGCGGATCGACTTGCCGGTCAGCGTCACGTCGTAGAACGCCGGCGTGACCAGCTCCATCGACTTCGCGGCGAACGCTTCGAGGATCAGTCCCGAACGGGACGGGTCGGAAACCGTGACCGGGATGGACAGCATGGTCGTGGCATAGCCGTGCGACGTGCTGTAATAGTGTTCCTGCGCCTCGTCGTACTTCGGCATCGGAATCACGCCGAAATCCGCGTTCGACTGGCGCAGCGCAAGGATCGTGTTGATCGTGGCAAAAGCATAAAGCGCGCGGTCGGTTTCCAGCAGGACGCGGAGTGTGTCGTTGATCTCCTGACTGCCGCCGATCTTGTTCAGCGCGTCGTCTCCCGGTTTCAGGGCAAGACAGTTGTCGGTCTGCATGAAGTCGATCAGCTTTTCCCACGAGTTGACCATGCGCTCGTTATAGAAGGTCAGCTCCGGTTCGCCTTTGTCGTTCAGCACGCCGAAGCGGCTGCCAGTGCTGTGGATGAAACCGAAGCAGGCGTCCTGCCATGCTTCCACGCCGTAGCGGTCGTTTTCATCCGCTTCGCCGCTGCCGTTCAGGTCGGCGGAGACGGTCTTGGCGTCGGTTATCATATGGTCGAGCGTCCATCTGCCGCTTTTCACGACGTCGTAGGGACTTTCGAGCTTGTACATATCGACGACGTTTTTCGAGAAGAGCATCGCGTAGGCGCATTTGTTGTCTATGATGGTCATTTCGCCGGTCGTGAAGAAGATTTTCCCATTAAAGGAAAGGCTTTCGTTGACGTTCTGATCCCACCACGGCTTGTCGAGGTTCAGGTACTCGACGGAGTTCAGGTCGATCAGATAACCGTTCATCAGGTAGCCGACCGTGTCATAGGGAGACGAAAGAATCGCGTCGATCGTATCGTCGCCCGCCATGATCTGTTTGGTCACCGCCTGCGACATGGCGGAGCCGGTGATGGCGGTCGAGGTCTCGCCGCACCACATCAGGTCGAATTTCACGTTGTAGGTCTCCTCGATAAAAGAGGTGCGCTGATAGACCGCGTCGTTCAGCACGTCGCCGTTTATGGAGTCGGCGAAGATATCGGTCGAGTGCCATTTTCCGCTTCCCGAACCGTCGCCGCGGACGGCAAAGGTGAAGGTATATCCGCCGAAATCGGTTTCGGGGACCTCCGGGTCATAGCTCATGCCGGTGTTTTCCGGAGCGGACGAGCTGTCCGGCGCGGCTGTCTCGACTGGTTCGGACGAGCCGCAGGCGGTCAGAAAAAGAGCGGAGAGCAGAAGAACCGCCGTCAGTCTGGTTTTCATGTGGTTTTCCTCCGTTATGAATCATCAGATTTGAGAAAACGCCTGAAATGGCGCTGTTTTCCTTGACATTATAGCAAAAAAGTGTTATCATGTAAACGGCAGTTTTCAGTTTTTATGTGTCAGTTTTCAGAACGGAGGGCGGCATGGACGGAACGATTTTCGGCTACCCGTGGATCTCGCGGGGAGAGGGCGAACCGAAGTATTACTATGAAACGAGTCATGAGCTTCAGAAAGGCGTCGCCTTCTATATCTGGGAGAAGCAGCTGGTCTCGCCGCCTCACGTTCACGGCAGCGTCGAATTCGTGTACTGCATCGAGGGAAAGCTCGCCGCAAAGATCGGCGGGGAGCGTTTTATTCTGGAGCCGGGTCAGTGCGCGGCGGTTTCGAGCTTTGTCTCGCATGAATTCTACTCGTCCGAAAAGGTGACGGCGTATACGGTCATTCTGCCGCCCTGTCTGCCGGGGTACGAGCAGATGTTGAAGAACCGCTCGTTCGCCAGAGCGGTGATGACCGACGACGGGGGAAAAACGCTTCTATCGCTGTTCCGGCTCATGAAAACCGTGCGGCTCAGGGACGGCGCGGCTTCGTCGTTCGACCGCACGGCAAGGGATCGTGTGCTTCACGGGCTTTCCGCCGCGCTGATCGAGCTTACGGTCAGCCAATGCGGACTTAAAGAGAGCGCAAAGGAAACGATGCTGATCGCGGACGCGCTCGGTTATCTGCACGCGCATTACCGCGAGGAGATCCGCGTCCCGTCGCTCGCACGGCGGCTCGGTTACAGTCAGCAGGAGATATCCGACCGGTTCATGGAGGTCTTCGGCATGACGGTGCTGTCCTATGTGAACCATCTGCGCGCCTGCGACGTGCGGGCAAGGCTCGATGAGAACGCGGGGATGACGCTCGAAGAAGCCGCTTCACTGGCAGGCTTCGGCAGTATGCGCAGTATGCTCCGGGCGTACCGGAAGGAATACGGCTGCACGCCGTCCGAGAACCGCCCGTCGTGAGCCGGGGCATAGATCATATAGAAAACGGGTCCGAAGTGTCTGCTTCGGATCCGTTTTCCGTGGATGGGGTGCGTTCTGTGCGCCCTTTGACGGTTCATTCGACGGTGATGAACAGCACGTGCCCCTTTTCGTAGGGCGAGCCGGTGAGGACGTACTGCGGAATGACCGTTTCGATGACCTTGCCGTCCTCAAAGGCGGTCGCGTTGACCTCGGTGTAGTGGTCGCAGTGATGGTGTCCGCAGAAGATCCCCTTCACGACGTCGGCGGACGAGGTGATCAGCGCGTAAACGCCCGAGCGGTCGGGCTTCTTTGCCGAACCGCGGTAGACCGAGTAGAAATCGTTCGAGCTCGATGTGTCGTTGATCCGGACGGGCGTGTTGTCGGCGTCGGCTGGATCGCCGGTCGAGATCGGTTCGTGCTCAAAGATCAGGGCGATGAGGTTTTCATCGCGGCAGGTCTGAAGGTCGCGCGAGAGCTTCGCCGCCTGCTCGGCGGAATAGCCGCCGTTTGCGTTGTCGAGCGCGATGATCATCATGCGGTCGTCGAGGATGCGTGAGGTGTACAGAACGTCGTGCTTCCATTCGTTCTGCAGAATGGCAAGCCGGGAGGCGTAATCCGTCGGGTCGGAGACCTCGCCCTGCATGACGCGGGTCGTGTCGTGTCCGCCGAGCGTCATGAGCGCGTCAGGGTCGGTGCCCCAGACGGTTTCCTTCACCAGTTCGAGCGTACCCCACGTGAGGTAGTCGAGGTTGTCGCCGGTCACGACGGTCTGATGGAACAGTGGCGCGAGCCCCATTTCGCGTTCGGCGTTGGGGAGCGACGCGCCGTCCCGGCACCATGTGCGCTTTTCATGCGAGCTTGAGACGCTGGGATCCGCTTCCTCCCGGTCGCGGTCGTTCAGACGGTTCAAGTGCAGGTCGGTGAGCTGCAGGATCGTGATCGGCTCGCCGGATTTTTTCGCTTTCATGTCGGCATAGCGGACCATCAGACCGTTTTCGAGCTGGTAAATATGCGTGGTCGGGTCGGAGGACGAACCGGTCACGTCGGTCTTTTTCTGCGTGAGAAGGGCTTCTCTGGCGGCAGAGTCGGTCTCGCGCAGAGGGACGCGCTCGATATCGGTGCGCTTCGCGGCGGATGCGTTCGCCGGGATGCGGTCGACGTCCGCGCCCGCGCCGATGAGGACGGGTTCCACCCCGTCGACCGGCTTGCCGTCCGCGCCGCAGAGCGAGGCGGTCAGCCAGACACAGCCGGGAGCATCGAAGCGATAGGAGACCTCCGTCCCCGTCCCGGTCTGCGTTTTTCCGCTGCCTGTCGTCAGCGTCCAGAGGAAGTTTCCGCCCGGAACATTTTCCCCGCCGTTGGTCAGGGAGAGGGCGAACGTCACCGTGTCGCCGGTCTTATGTCCGTAGGCGTTTCCGCCGACCGCTTCGGCGGCAGCCGCGCAGGGAAGCGGTTCCTTCGCTTCACCGGCGAGCGAAAAACCGTCTTCGAGCGCGATGGTCCGTTCCGTCTGTGCTTCAAGGTGCGTCAGCAGCAGGTTAAACGCTTCCCGGACGCTGCCCGACGCGCCGCAGGTGACGGTCAGACCGTCCTGACCGACCGAGACGATGTTCCGACCGTAAAGTTCGGAAGCGCAGGAGACGAACCGGAGCGATTTCTCCCCTGTTTCAGAGCGGGAAGTGACCGTAAGACGTAAACCGAGCGCTTCGAGGACCCAGTCCGCGAACGCTTTGGAGGCTGCGGACGCATCGGCGGTTCCGTCGTGAACGATCGTCAGCTCGGACACATCGCACCCGGCGACGGTGAAGCGGTCGAGCGCGTAGGTACCCCGGCTGACATACCGAAAGCCGTCGGGCAGATAGAGATTCCCGTCAAGACAGCACGACGAAAAGAGATAGTCGAGCGCTCCGGGCAGAGCGTCGGTCCCGGCTACGATTATCTTGTTCCCCTCGCGTCCGACCGCCCAGTCGCGGCTTCTGAGCGCGTCGCCGTCGAACATCCGGGACGCGTCGCGGTTGGTCTCGCCGACGAGGATCTCATATTCGGATTCCACAAAATCCGTGCCGGGCTTGCCGATGAAATCGGTTTTGAGCTTCATGTCGAAGCCGAGCGTTTCCTGAAAGCGTTTGCGCAGCGAAACGGCCGCGTCGACCGCCGCGCCCTTTCCGGTGTCGCTGCGGACGATGACGAAATCGGTCGAGCCGTCCGCGCGGAACAGCGCGTCCGCCGGGTCGGCGGTAACGGTCGGCGCTTCGCTCTGTGTTTCGTTCTGCGTTTCGCAGCCGGTCAGGACGAACGGCGGGAGCGCTGTCAGGAGGAGCGCGGTCAGAAGGGCGGCTGTCAGTTGTTTTTTCATGGGATCTCCTCCGTTTTTCGGATTGTTAGATGATGAGAAGCGGGTCAGTAACCGAAATGATCGGGCAGATTGTCCTTTCTGATCTCAGAGGGCAGGACGCCGAAACAGGCGCGGAAGGTGCGCGAAAAGAACGACAGATTGAAAAATCCGCAGGAGTACGCCGCTTCCGAGACCGACATTCCGCTTGTGATCGCATCCGCCGCGAGCTTGCAGCGATAATGGTTGATATACTGCACGACCGTCATGCAGGTGACGGCGCGGAATTCGCGGGAAAGGGTGAACCGGTCGATGCTGACCGCGGAAGCGATCTCCTGAAGGCTGAGCTTGCGGGCGTAATTTGCGCGGATGAAGGTGATCGCCTGTCTCACGCGCGTCTGCACGGCGGATTCGCGCGAAACGGCGCTTTTTTCCGTTGCCCACGAAGCGCGCAGCTCGATCAGGATGTCGAGTACGATGCGCATGAGCCGCGCGGTCCGGCAGCCGTCGCCGTCCGTTTTGTCGTGCCAGAGACGGTCAAGCTCAAGGAACCGCTCCGACAGTACTTCGCTCCGAAAGTGCGGCGGCAGCTCGAACCGGTCGGGGTCAAAGCCCATCTGCCGCAGAAAATCCGGGTCGAAGATCAGCACGACGTAGCATAACCGCATCTCCGGAACGGTCCGGTGGATGACGAACGGGCTGACGAACACGAAATCCCCCGGCCCGATCTGACCGGCTGCGCCGTCCAGAAAGACCGTGCCGTTCCCGGACAGGCAGAATTGCAGCTCCGGGTTGTCGTGCCAGTTTGCGACCTTCGTCGTCGTCTCAGGGGTCCGGACAAGATCGGGAATGTAGACGAACGGCAGGGTATCGCTCCGGCTCGCGTATTCCTCATAGCGTGTATCGGGCATGACGTCCTCCTTTTTCAAGATTGTGTCAAAGACAGTCAAGATTGGCGCTTGTATTCCGGGATAAAATCAGTATAATGATATTATACCACAGAAATCGCGGAAAGAAAAGCCTTTCATCAAAAAAGATCAAATTTCAAGGAGGGATATCATGCTTTCATCCGGTAAAAAATTCGCGCTTATCCTCGCCGTTCTGACGGCGCTGTCCACCGCCTGCGGGGAAACTCCCGCACCGGCGGCTGACGAGACCACGACGGCTCCCGACACTGACCCCGCGCCTTCCGCCCCTGTCCTGCCGGAACGGAACTACGAAGACGCTTCCTTCATCTACCTCAACGGCAACACGTCTTACGCCTACGGCGCGGTCACAGCGGAGGAGGAGACCGGCGACGCGGTGAACGACGCCGTTTTCCGCCGCAACATGATCGTGGAGGACCGCTATCACGTCAAATTCGAGGAGATCATGACGACCTCGGTCACGTCTGACGCGATGAAATCGATCGCGGCGGGCGACGACGCCTTCGATATCGCGCTGATGCATGTGGAGGACGCGCTCTCCGTGACGCTTCAGGGCGGCGCGGTCGATTACGCGGACATTCCGTATCTGAATCCGACCGAACGCTGGTGGCTGACGCCGACGATCGAAACGATGTCGCTCGGCGGACACAGCTATTACGGCGTGAGTATGTTCGACCTGTCGCACTTTGAATCGACGCGCGCGCTGTTCTTCAACAAGCGGATGGTCGAGGACAACGGTCTGCCCTCTCTGTACGATCTTGTGCGGGAAGGAAAGTGGACGATCGACAAGATGAAGGAATACGGAAAGACCGCTATCCGCGACCTGAACGGCGACGGCGAGTGGACGTGGGACGACTGCTATGCCTTCTCGTCGTGGGGCAACGTCGGCGCGCCCGCGCTGATGGTCGGTCTCGACGCGCCGCTGACGCTCGGCAAGGATAAGAACGACTATCCGGTGTTCGATCTTGCCACAGAGCGGATGTACGACCGGATGGATCGGCTGTGCGACGTGCTGTTCAGCGACGAGCATTTCATGATCGTGCAGTACACCGGCGATCAGGATTTCGTGAAGGGGCATTGTATGTTCTATTCCAACCTCATCACAAGCTCGGTCCCCATGCGTGAAATGGCGGACGATTTCGGCATCATCACCTATCCGAAGTACGATGAGGAGCAGGAGAATTACAGCAACTACGGCGGAAGTCCGTTCTATATGGTGGCGCCGGCCACGTCGTCCGACCTCGAACGCACGGGCATCCTGACCGAAGCGCTCGCGTATGAATCGCTCGGTCTGACCGACAGGGCGTACTACGATGTGACGCTGCAGGGCAAGATCTCGCGCGACGACGATTCGGTCGAAATGCTCGATCTGATCTTCTCGACGCTCTCCTATCAGATCCCGATCGCGCAGAAGTACGTGCAGAACAATCTGGTCGACGGCTGCATCTGGAACAATCAGCGCGGCTTTGCGTCCTATTTCGCCGCCAATCAGTCCGTGATCCAGTCGGACATCGACGAAGCGGTCGCGGCGTTCCGGAAGGGCGTCGGGGAATAAGAAAACGCTGAATAAGTTTGATCGGCGTATCCTTAAGGCATTACCGCACAGTTCTGATGGTGCGATTGCGCCGTCAGATTTCCCGTCAGACGAAACAAACCCCGGAAGGCATAGTACCTCCTATGCCGAGCAAATTTGTACAGTATGACGGGAAAGATGCAGGCAGGCGCGCCATCAAGGCGAAAGCCGTGAATTGTGCGGTATTGCCTTAAATCAGCTGTCTGCGGCTCCCGGCAAAACGGGCGGCGGTTTCCGCCGCCCGTTTTGCGTTTGTCGGCGGGGCGGTGGATATTATACCGCCCGCCGCGCCGCCCGAACGCCGCTTTTTCATGCAAACCTGAGTCGGAACGGTTGACAGACGCGCGGCGATGCGTTATAATAAATTATGAAAAGAATCGCTGCGGGAAACGTTCCGCGCGTAAAACAGGAGGCTGCCATGGAAGAAAAGCGAGTACCGGCGAAAAAGAGCGACTGGGAGGTAAGCGATCTGCCGAAGCTGAACCGGCATTTTACTCTGACCAGACATTTTAATGAAGATGAGATCGAAGCGCTCCGGCTCGGAAACATTCCGCAGGAAATGGAGGACAAATGGTTCTGGTACATGGAGGGCGATACGCTCTACGCGCACCGGAGCTGGACGGGGAGCTGTATCTTCGTCGTAAACTTCAATTTCAAAACGAATCATCACGACGCGGCGGTCAACTGTGACCCGAATCAGTACAGCGCTGATTTCAGCGAAGCGAAGGACACGTTGAATAAGCTGCTTGACTGGTGGAGCAGACCGGTTTAC